>NZ_JCAIJG010000099.1:0-32579 GCF_059735615.1 Desulfosporosinus sp. Tol-M2 | reverse complement strand
CGGGGTACCCCCATAATTTCGTGCATTGTGTACCCCCGGGGGCCGGAATTATTTCCCAATATGTTCCTGGGACGCTCAAAAACGGAAAAAAGCTCAAAAAATAAAGGGGCTAAATGCCCCGAAAGCGATGATATCAGGCTATCTAGACTCTATCAACGCTACCGTCTCAACGTGGAACGATAGCATCAGATTGATGTCGGGTTTGTGTTTGGCTGATTTTTCGTGCGAGGGAATACGTCGATGGCGATTTTGCGGTTGTTTCCTTCCGCGGGAATATGTCCACGGTATTATCTATTTATATCCGTTCGCGGGAATGTGTCTATAGTTTATTTCCGTCCCCCACGTTTCTTATAATCCTTTTGAATCTCGTCATTCCATCCTTCCGGCATAGCAGAGCACTCACGAAATGTGGCGACCGCTTCGCTCATCACGCGGAAGTTGAGCTCCACGCCCTCGCTGTCAGCGTGATAATTCTGAGCGCGATCGGGTGCGATGCCGAAGCGTGAAGCTGTCTGCACAGCGTCGATATTCGCGCCAAGGAAGATAAACTCCCAGCTGTACTTTGTCTTCTGTCTTTCGATCTGAGCCTTGATCTTTTCTGCTGAATATTCTCGGCTGGAGTTTTCCTCACCGTCCGTGATAATGACAAGCATTACTTTTTCGGCGCGGTAATCATCGGCGGTATGCTTCTGGGCATTACCGATTTTATGGATTGTCCTACCGATGGCATCAAGGAGCGCGGTTGAACCGCCAACCTGGTACTCCTTCTCAGTAATTGGGCTGACTGCCTTAATGTCTATGCGATCGTGGAGCAACTCATAGTTGTTATCAAATAACACGGTTGTGATATGGCATTCTCCCTCAATCGTCTGTTGTTTGGCAAGCATCGAGTTGTAACCACCTATAGTGTCAGTTTCCAGCCCACCCATAGAGCCGCTTTTATCCAGTATAAATACTAATTCAGTTAATCCTTTTTTCATTTCCATGTCCTCCTTAAGTTTTGTTGTGACTTAAGGATAACAAATTCGGAAGGGCAGCCGGTCGCTTTTCAAGCGACATAATCAGAGTGATAAGTCGAGTTTTGCAAAGTGATTTCTCCATGGGCTTTGGAGCATATTATCCACGCTTTCTATGATTTTTGACGCATGACTTGGTTGCAATACAAATATGTAGTCTCGAACTGTACCTCGCTTAAACGTTACGCCGGTGATAACTGCATTCTTTAGGATTAAGTCTTCATGCATCCAACTAAAACGCTGCAAATAGACTGATTCTTGCTCTCGGCAGCGGTGATTGTAAATGATTACGCTTTTTCCGGCGGCAAAATAATCGGCAATCTCGCTTGGGACCACGTATTTATTGCTTTTTGCGGACCCAGCGGATACGCTTTTTACAAGCAATCCATTATCTGGGTCAAGGAAAACAACATCCGCACACCTAAGCACTTCTAATGCTTTTATATGCCAATCTCTGCGTGAGAAAGTTCTCGATGGCGAACAAAGCACTTCGTGATAATAAACGGCATTTGGAATGAGATTCATATTTTCTAACGCCGAAACGCTGCGCTGATTATTGACTATTGCTTTTAGAGAATCTCTCAGAGAGTCATCGCAGCTGTTATATCTTGGATCTGTTGTATATCCAATATGTTTACCGTCGGCATTGTGGTTCTCATCTGGAGCCAAGTACCAATTTACGCCAATGCTAAGTTCTGACCTTTTGATTTGCCGAAGTAAACCAATTTTCCCAAAATCCCCAACATCTCCAGCATATCTATTTTGCATGCTCACCCTCCCAGCAACGGCTGGTCGTATTTGAACAGCACTTCGTTAATCTCAAAAATATCGTACTTCCTGCTGACAATAAAGTACTCGACAATAACATCGAACTTCTGGCTGTGGGACAGGGCATAGCCAGCCCGCTCCAAAAGGTCATCCGTTTCATCAAGCGACAACTCCAACGCTACTGCAAGGGCAATCGCTGTGCGTTTACTTGGTGTATATCCTTTTCCGGCTCTGATTTTTGAAAACAACTTTCGATCAAGGTTGGCGCGTTTATAGATTTCCACGTCCGTCTTGCCCTTGACATCAATCAACCGCAGGAGCGTCTCTGAGAAAGGCTCGTCCAGGCTGCCTACTAACTCATCAATACCTGTGCCAACCGTCGGTGCTTGCATAGGTGATGGCGCGTTATAGTTGATAAGGTCAGATTCCTCAAGGGATTCGCGCTCAATATCAAGCAATTCACGCCGAGTAAATTTATGTTCAGCAACATAATGCTCATCAATATAGCTCTCAACTTCACCTATAAGCTTCTCACTTAGCGAAAACGCCGCCTTATCAAATACAACAAGGTATACATCCAACTCGTGTTCTCTGAGGAAGTTTTGGATAGCTCCCGTGGCAACGCGCAAGGCTTCGTCTTTCGGGTAGCCATATATACCGCTTGAAATCAGCGGAAATGCTATGCTTTTGCACTTGTTCTCCAGCGCTCGGTTCAGACTATTTATATAGCAAAGGCGCAGTTGCTCTTCTTCACCGTTATTGCCACCACGGTAAACTGGTCCAGCTGTATGCACAACAAACTTAGCGGGTAACCCGAAGCCTGGTGTAATGACCGCATCGCCAGTTTGAATCGGCGCGAGATTGGCGCAGGCGGTTTGCAATTCAGACGCGCCTGCCGCCTTAAATATGGCCCCACAAACTCCTCCGCCCATCTGTAGTGCAGTGTTCGCTGCATTGACGATGGCATCAACTTTCATTTTCGTTAGGTCCTGTCGGACTATGGTAAAGGGCATCAGCACACCTCCGATAACAACTTGGAAATACTATCGTCCACATTTCTAAGATCAACAAATGAAACCCGCACATTGACATTGTCGTCAGATACGTACCTTATGTCTGTTTTACTTACAGCATCGGAATGAGGATACAACAGGGCAATCCCTTCCGCATTATACTTCTTGCTGTAAGCATACATTTGGTACATATCAGATTGCGAAATACCGCTGTTTCGTACGTTGTCGGACAGCAACTTCCACTTGGTGTCCATAATAACCGTATTCCCACCGAACTCCAAAACGAGGTCGGGACGTAGCGCAAAAGCACGAGTCGGGCTGTCAAACAGACTATATTTCGTATCCTGCGTCCGTAAATTCACACCGTTTCCGATGTGCTTGCGGAATTTAGACGCAATGAAACTCTCAAACACTTTTTCCATCGGGAACAAGAGGGCAAGTGCAATCGCACTTCCAGAAAATGCGGTAAAACTGTTTCCTTTCAGAAAAACACGGCACCATGAGATAGCTTTTTCGTAGTGGTTTATACTGCGGTCAACAAAGCACTTCGAGAAATCTGAATCCACACTTTTGGAATAATCCACTCTATCAAAAAAAGATAGTAGCCGCATTGCGTTTCGGCGGTTGTTCGCATCAGCTGTAGTTTTCAACAAGAAGTCGAGCGTGGACTTTATCAGACGGTTTTCCGGCCTGTTTAGATTGAAATCATCATAGCGAACGAAAACCCGCTCGCGACTAACCAGATTATATTTGATATTTTGGGAAGCCAGCAGTTTCCCTTTATAAAACCGTTCATTTGCCTCAACCGGCATATATGCAGCCTTTAACCCTTGCTTGGTGAGGATTGCGACCTCGTCAATGAACATTTTAATAAAAATCTCGAGCAGGCTTAGGTGATCAGTTCGAAGACTGGAAACGTTGAAATTCTTAAATGATACATCTTTTAGCGTTTTCAACATTTCAAGAAATATCTGCTTCGTTTCTCCCTCAGATAAATTTGCTCCCGCTATTTTAGGCAGAATTTCTATGACCGTTCCATCAGTCATGGTTATCAAACCTACATAATTTCGGGCGGTGATAATCTTGCCCACACCTCTTCGAGCGGAGAGTGAAAGCAGTTCGACAGCCTCAGTCTCCGCGCCTGTGTTGTTGGCGAGAATAAATGCTTCAAGGGCGTCAAAGGTTCTTTCGGGCAACCCCTGATAACCATATAGAGCCACACCGCGCGTAAACCCACCATATTCCGGTATAGTGTAAGTCTTATTACAAGAACGCATAGGCATCTATCCTCTTAAATGCCGCACTATTAATCTCGAAGTATTCAGGGAAGTCAATGTCGGCGTTCCCGAAAAGTTTCACGGCATCAGTCTTTTTTACAATAAAGCGTGTACTATCATCTGGCTTCTGGTTGTCGCCTAACACAAGCTGAATCTTCTCATAATCATCGTAGAAATACTCCTGCAAGAGTGGCACTATCGTATATTCAAAAATTGCAGCAAGATTTTCAATCGTTGGAGCATTTTTTAGCGACAGCAGATAGGAATGCCCAATAGTGTGTTCGCGGTCTAGTAAAACAGTAATGCGCTTATTGAGAGTATCAAGCATTTGGGAAATGTCTATACCATCAACAAGAACATCGGTAAGTGTCGATGATTCAGGGTGCATCTCTACAAAGCTGAACCTGCGACGTAATGCGGTATCAATAAGGGCGATAGACCGGTCAGCGGTATTCATTGTACCGATGAGGTAGACGTTATCCGGCACACCGAAATGCTGTCCTGAATATGGCAGCATGGCACGAAGCTGTTCTTTTGCCCCAATTCTCTTTGACGGTTCGAGAAGGGTTATCAATTCACCGAAGATTTTTGATATGTTGCCTCGATTGATCTCGTCTATGATAAAAACACGGTTCGGAATTTTTACATTTTGCGTAAAAAGAGTTGGTTTTGCCTTCCTGAGGATCTGAAGAGCATCGGACACAGATACCGACAGCTTATAAACCGATGAAAGAGTCATTGTTTTTCCAGCATTAAGGTCAACTACATCCTCATTTATTCCCTTAACAAGCCATCTTACTTTACGTAGTCGCTTGTAGTGTTGGTATTCATCATGCCATTCCGGTTCGCCTGTGATAACGCCGATTGCATCTATCGTTTTGCTTGAATAGCAGGACATAACGATATCGCCGATTTGCATCCGGTTATAAAAGGCATTCAATACGGTACTGCCGCCATCATTACTATAGTCCGTGGCATCGGAGATTGTTTCACCATATCCGTCCCATCCGATTCTTATATGGTTATTATCCATGCACTCGGTACGCGTAGGATTATCACCAGTTCCTTCAAGGGAAACCTTCCAAACTGATGGACTCTTGCCAATCCCCAAATCCACACTCGCACCACTGCCAATTGGCGTTCCGGCTTTATCACAGAAGGACTTAAAAATCCCGTCGTGTACCTCATATTCAATTTCCCGCCCTGTCTCAGCGTTTTCCTCCGCTGATACTACGGGGCGTATCCCCTCAATGAACTCCTCATAACCGAACGATTGGTGAAAGGTAGTAAATGCTACTAAACCATCATCTTTATATTTTAAGTAACGGTTGAATACAGCTGCATACTCCTCGGATTTGATGGTATCAAGCTGTTTCTCCTCAATAATCGAAACAGCATAAAGTACGGTGCTGTAGGTTTTACCCGTACCGGGAGTTCCGCAGAGAATGAGATTCTTTGCAAACTTTGTGGTTTTATCTACTGGTGCTGTTGCCACACTCTGCATCACATTTTGTCCGCTTGCAGCAGGCACTTCTGGCTCAGATGTAGTGCTTGTACTTTTTTCAGTCCATGCGCTGTGAGATAGTTCCGGAAACGAAATCTCAGATTCTTGTTTAGCAAGTTCATTTTTCAAGGACTCTAAAAACTTCACATATTCGTCACCTGTGCAACTGCCACTCGGAGCGGTTATTCCATAGTGGGCAGACACGAAAGCACGCGAATTGCCATCAAGGGGCATAAACACGTTGGGGCGCATCCAATAAAGTCCCATAGTGACATAAGCCAGACCGTTCCCATTGACAGCGATAGCCTTTTCAAATGCTTTTTTGAATTCATCAGAGAAGATGTTTGTTTTAGCAACTTCCATCGCAAGAATGAACAACTCCCAAATCTCATCAGGCCCTGCAAAGAAAGACTTCCTATTATCCATCACAGGAATACCTGTAAACTGGGTTGGAGCGGGGAGTTGCATATCAAAAGTTCCAGAGAGGACTTTCGCCAGCGCGGTACGATTCGCATCGGTCGTACCGCGATTCATAACCCCAATAACAGAAAACGGATCAATTTGATGGTTGCGCGGTCCCCACCAGTCTTCCCGCTCAAAATGGAGATACTTCATAAGCGGCTGCTCTGATGTAACCTTTTTTATCAATTCATAGAGCTCACTTCGTTTATTGCTGTATGCAAGCAGCTTGTCTGCAAGCGCCTCGTAAAACGGCACCCATTGATATGCATTTTCCATAACTTTTCCCTCCGCCTATTGCAATTATTATATATCCTCGCCCATCATCATGTTGTAGTGCTGCTCCTGCTGCAGGGCTTCAAAAATCAGCTTAAACACGTCCTTATATAGGGTAATGTCGGCACAGTCATCAACATAATTCAAGCCATCGCTCAGTCCGACGGAGTTGACACTTATATAGGAAAGCATAGCTGAGGCAAGATGATATTTCGTATAATCAGGTAAGCCTTCCGCAGGAGTCACAACGAATTTATCCTTATTCTCTTCCAGAACCCGCTTTCGGACATTCACTCCGTCGTAACCGCAAAGCTGCATGAAGTAGTATTCCAGAATGCGCCGGATGACGTTCAACACCGGAATTACTGTGTCAACCTCACGGTACTCACTCCAAAGGGCAGCATAAGAGTTCTGTACGGGGTTAAAATTCTCGTTTTCTGTGGGTATTTTTTGGCTTGGTCGCACGCAATGTCTTATCGACGAATTATTGCTCGCCTTGTTCACAACAAAGAACGAAACGCATTGGTAGCGGTGCGTCTGGTTGTATGTTATTTCCCTATGGAAATATACATTATGAGTCAGTATGAAAATCTGTTTGATATAGTCGCCCTCCACCTGGTTATCCAGGTAGCTGGCGTTATTATGACAGACCTCGACCATCTCCCGCACCAATGTGCTGACAATAAACAGAACGCTGCTGTCCATGCTAGAAACAGGGTCATCGATAACGACAATCTTGTCCTTGCTGACATCGGCATCGTTATGGCTACCGCGTACAAGGTGATAAAAGTATAGAAAAGCTATGAAGTTTCGCTCGCCCTCGCTGAGGTTAGCGGCGACTTGACCGTCGTGGCGGACCACTTCATAGACATTCTGCTGACCACGTTTTTCACGAAGGATAAAGCCTTGAAAACCGGAATCACGGAGCAGGTCATTAATGCTCTTTATGGTCGGCGCGGTGCTGACGATCCGCTTGTTGAGGTCGGCAATTTCAGTCTCAAACGCCCGTAAAGCGCTACGGGTATCATTAATCTGCTTTGTCAACGCCACAATTTCACCGTCCAGATTCGTCCGGCTCGTTTTATACGATGAAACCACGCTCTGGAGTGTAAATGCAATGAGTTCCCAAACCTTAGTCTTGCACTCCGCCTGTTTCTGTTGCTTGGCATTGACCACTGAGTTGTTGGCTTGGATAAGCTGATTGAATCCAGCGATAAGCTCGTTCAACTCCTCGCGGACAGTCTTTACCGCGTCATTATCAATAGCAACTACAGAAGATGGCTCCTTAATTTTTGAAGCAATTATCTGTAGATTGCTCTCAATCAGTTTTTGAAAAAAAGCGAGTTTGCCTTCATATTCCTTGGTGCTGATTTTTGGAAACACGTCTTGCAAGTTTGCCTTCAGCAACTCGACAAAGCCCTGCATATCGCTCTGATAATCTTCGTAAAAGTTGCGGAGTGCATCGATATCTTCTTGGTATTGGGCATCAAAGCAGGCGGCGAGTTGCTCTTCAAAATCGCTAGGCAACTCCTGCTGACAGTATGGGCATTTGCCGTCAGCTGTGCCGGTGAAATGCTCATGCCCTTGCCGTACCCAGTCCGTTGCGTTTAAGGCTTTAATGAAGCCAGCAAACGGCGTGTTTCCACTGCTTGTGATTGGCTTGGCAAGTAGGTCGTTGCCGTTTGAGTCTTTCAGCCTTGTCACTCTGCCTAATTGTTGGAACTCCCTGTATGTACGAGCATTTGGATCAAACGCAGTTTCATATAATGATTTCAGTTCCTCTGTGTTGTGTTCAGTCGGATTAGCTATTTGAAGTACACGGTCAGCAAACTGTGCCTTGCGCTTGAACCCGGTCTGTGTAGCGTCGAACGCATCGCGGATGCTTTTTGTCTTATTCCAACAACCATCTTGAAAATTACCGAGTAAAGTCTCTCTTGCTGATTCTTTGCGTTCTTTTTCGGTGGTTCGCTCTATAGCTAATTTGTCCTGCTCGGATTTTTGCTGTGTCTTTTCTGCAATTGAGTTTTGAATCTCGATGTTCTGCTCGCCGACGGTGAACACGCCTTTAAGATTACCGTAGTTACGGAAGTTAGCGTCCACGAATTCCTGATTATATACCAGCACACTATAATCGGCGGCAGATTTTCCATCCTGCCAGGCAATGCCGCTGTCAGTACCAATTTCCCTAGCAATTGTTGATTTTTCAGTGCCGTTGTTTCCATATATGAAGTTGATCAGAGTAGGAGTGAAAGGTACACTGTGAAATGTGGCGGCATCAAGAGCAATGTGCTCAACCGCTGAAGTCATTTTAGTATTCATCTTCATCCCTCCCTGAAATACTTATTTTTTTAGGTGATTCTTCGTTTTTCGACGCTGCCGTATAGCTCACGTCTCCATCAATATCGAGTCCTGGAAGCGCAATAATCTCCTTGCCAGCAATACCTTGCAGGTCGCCACTCATACCATAAAGGCTGCTGGTTACCTTCTGCAGGATTTTCTCCTGCGCTGCCCACCGCTTCTGGGCTTGCTTCTTTTCGGTGTCAAGTTGTTTTGCCATTTCATCATATGACTCAATGATATACCGGATGCGGTTGCTGAATTCACCGCCAGTCAGGTAATTATAAATCATCTCGATTTTTACGTCCTTACCCTCGGCATTACGGTTGGCAACAGCCACCTTGACACAGACATCGCGTAAAAATGTGGCGAGCATTATAGTGTAGCGGGGTTTTACAAGCCAGATGTTATCCGCAAGCTGTTTAAAATCGTCACCGCCTCCGTCTGTTGGATTAAACACAATCACGCCGATTTGAGCTTTCTCGGTTGCTAGCTCGTCTTTTAATTTCCCTAACCAGCCCGCTTGATATGTCTTGGCGTTCTTACATTCCCATAGAACCAGTCCGCAGTTTTGATAGAACTGCTCATTGACAACCTGACGAATGTCGGAGCCGCGTTCGCCTTTCTTTACCTCGTCGATAGTATCAAAAGGGAAGGCCGCGCGTAAGGCTTGCTCAATATCAAGTTCGAGAATTTCACCCTGTAACTGCTGTGACCCTTGCTCTGCCACCTGTTTTGCGGCGGTAAGCTGCTCACGCAATCTATTGATGGTTTCCTCTTGCTCGCGGATTTTCGTGTTGAAATCCTCAGAGGCTCGGCTAGCCGCTTCCTCGCGAATGAGTTTCTCTTTTTCCAAAAGTTCCTTACGGGCGGCAATTTCTGCGTCTTCTCTCGCTTTATTAGCCTTGCTTAACTCTTCGAGCAGGGATTTCATCTGCTCACGCAACTGTTTCTCGCTCTCTTTTGCACTTTCAGCTTGCTGGCGGAGCCGATCGCTTTCAAGCTCTGTAGACTGCTTTGCCTTTTCGACCTCAAATTCAGTAGATTGCTTTGCCTTTTCCAGTTCGAGCTTAGCGGCTTGCCGTTCCCGAGCAAGCAGAAGTTCAGCAGCTTGTTGAGTCTCGCTCACGGCGCTTTGGACAGCTTGCTTGAGTTTCGCCTCGGCTTGAATATCAAATTCTTTCCGCAGAGTTTCAGATTGCTCAGTTTTAGCCCTAAGCAGCTCCTCCTCAATCTGATGCTGAATAGCATCAGAGATCTCGAAGGATTTCTTGCAATACGGGCAAGTAATCATTGAATTCATGGCTTTACTCCTTAGTCTACAGATTTATGCCTGTACCAGTTCCCATAGCCTGTCGTAGCTGTCTACCACATCGTACCTGACATTCTCGCCGCTGATGGCACGGAAATGCTCGCGAGCGCAATGGGCCTTGGCTTCCTCGATTTTTCGTAGCTCCAAACCTAAATCGCCCTTCGTTTCAGCGACAAAGTATATGTGCTTCACCTTGCCCTCATAGAATGCGATCGCCCAGTCCGGATTGTATTTCCCGACGGGAGTACTGATATAAAAGCCCTTCGGCAGCTTGACATAGACTTCGACCTCCTGACTGTGTGCTTCAAGCTGATTAGCGAAGTCGCGCTCGTTTGTTGAGTCATAGATGACGTAGTCGTACAAATGCCTTTTAGCTTCTAAAGCGTTAACGCCCAAAGCTCCTTTTTTAAGGTCTGGTTCGGTGAAAATATTCGTGCTAAACACGGAGGTCAGTTTATCGTAGGTTATATGCTCTATTATCGCTGTGGCTTTTTGCTCGTTGATAATGTTTGCAGCACGTATGATAAACTCCTCAGGATTATCACCGAACTGCTCAAAGACCGCTTTTTCAATGCCGACTAGTATGCCAACAACGGCTTGCCGGGTCAGCCCAGTTTCGGTAACGATTTTACCTACAAGGTCGTAGCGAACCGAGCTACTAGCTTTCATTTCTGTGTACGACGACGCTTCTTCTCGCACCATATCAGCGCGGACAAAAGCTTCGCCCGCTTGCAGTTGAGCTTTGGACTCAATTGTCTTTGCCTGTTCGCCTTTCTCCACCTTGAAATAAATTTTGGATACTCGCAGCCTGATGTCCAATTCCGCGATAGACTTCTTGACCAGTTCGTCCTCGTCAAAGCCGACAACGTAGTAACTTCTGCCGTTGATGCGTGACCAGAGTTCTTGGAACGCACGGCTATTCATCTTATCCTTGTCAAGCGTCACATCAACTGTGTTTTTGCGGGCGTTCTCTGGTTTGTTGGCATTCGGATCGTAGACAGAATCAAGCACAGCGATAACCTCTGTGGCACGGGAGGCGGCTTCCTCCGGCACCTCAAGTGTGCCGTTCTTTTTCGCTTCGTAGTATTTCTCTGTCAGTTCGCCACGCTTTACATAACCGTTTTCAATAAGGCTCTCATAGATGGCAAGAGCGGTATCTTCGCCAAATTTCTCGTCAAATAGCTTTGCTTCGACCTTGCGAGGACGGTCTGCAACTGCCTCGGCAATCTCGCTCTGCAACCCTTTGGCAAAACTATCGTAGCTTTCATTGGCGATAACTGTCAGCACATTGACGTTGTGTATCTCTTCGCGAGAGAGAACATTCTCATCCATACGCTCGCCACTCTGATTGACGGCAAGGCGTAAACCGCGTCCGACTTCCTGACGTTTGCGGACATCGCTACCGCTTTGTTTCAGGGTACATATTTGAAATACATTCGGGTTATCCCAGCCCTCACGAAGGGCGGAGTGGCTGAATATGAAACGCACAGGCTCGCGCCGATCAAGCAGACGCTCCTTATCCTTCATAATAAGATCGTAAGCATCAGCATCATCGGATGTACGTTCTTTCTTATCTCCGAGTTTGCTGTCAATCATACGACCGCTTTTCTTGTCAATCGAGAAATATCCGGCGTGTGTACGCTCGGCAGGTATGCCCTCAAGGTATTTCTGGTACTCCTCTGAATCATCAAGTGTAAGCTGCCTGTTTCCGACGACTGCTTTGTACTCTTCCTCGAAAATCTGCGCGTAACTGCCGCCCGTGGCATTGCCATGTGCGTCGTACTGCTTGTATTTCGCTACCTCGTCAATAAAGAACAAAGACAGGACCTTGATGCCCTTGGCAAACAACTGACGTTCACGCTCAATGTGGGAGAGGATGGTTTCCCTTATTTGAATACGGCGCAGCTGCTCCTCGCTGACCGAGCCGATAACATCGCCCGCGAATAGCTTCTTTCCGTTAGTAAATTCCACGGACGAATCCCGGCCGTCAATCCGTAAAACCGTGTAGCCGTCCTTGTACTCGGCTAGTTCGCCAGAGTTGTCGAACAAACTGTAACCCTCACTGACAATCCTTGAAACCTTACGGATGCCGGAGTTGCCCTTTATGTCAAACTCAATCGTTGCAGTAGGATTGCCCTTTGAGAGGTTGATGCTCTGTATGTAGACATAACCCTCGGTGGCGGTGCTTCCGGAAACCGATATGCCTTTGACGGCTATCTTCTTAACAAGCTTCTTGTTATAGGCTTCAAGCGCATCAAGTCGATATATCATATTATATACGCTATCCGCGCGATGAGTTGCTGAATAGCGGAGCGTTACTAGCGGAGCAAACTCTTTAAGTCGCTCTTTGGTGGCCGCACCCTCGACCGACTGCGGCTCATCGATTATCAGAATCGGGTTCGTCTTCGCCAAGATGTCAATAGGGCGACGCGAGCGGAACTCGTCCAATTTCATATAGATACGCCTTGCGTCCTTGCCTCTGGCATTGAATGCTTGGCTGTTGATGATCATTACGTTTATTGCGCTGTCAGATGCAAAGCGATCAATCTCGGTAAGCTGCGCCGAGTTATAAATGAAGAAGCGAATCTTCTTACCATAGTCTTCGGCAAAGTGCTCTTCAGTCATTTGGAATGACTTATAAACGCCCTCACGGATGGCAACGCTTGGCACAACAATGATAAATTTGCTCCACCCGTACCGTTTATTGAGTTCATACATCGTCTTGATGTAGGTGTAGGTCTTGCCTACGCCGGTCTCCATCTCCACCGTCAGGTTATAGCGTCCATCAAGCGCGTCAGACGGCTTGATTTGCCCTGACCTCTGAATGGTACGAATATGCTCCAGAATCTTGTCTTCGCCGATAGCCACAGGCGCGTTGTTAAAGCCCGTAAAGTTTCGAGCGTCGTCAAGCCCCATCTGCCCTAAACCGGGGTCTATCATATATGTCGGTGAGTGAAACGGCTGACCTGCAAACACGTCGCAAACAGCAGTCGCTGCGTCTGATTGGAACTTTTGGTGCCGGAATTGTAGCTTCATCATCGCACCCCCTTATATCACTCTGACCGTGGTATTCGGCGCGAGGAGTTTGAATATCTCAAATACGTTTATTTTTTCTGGCGAGCTGGTAAAGCTGCTGTCACGGAAAACAGCGCGAAGTGGCTGTCGGCTTGCGATTTCACGGACTGCCTTTTCGCTGATACGATCTTCAAAGCAGGCAATTAGGTCACCGTCGTTATAGGTATGGACGGAGTAGCCTTCAATCTTCTCGTGAGTGTGTGGCATTGATAGTGGAAGTCCCCAGTCGAGCAAGCAGCTGTATAACAGGTCCATATCGGAGCGGTCTTCCTTTATATTTGACTGCATCATCAGAATCATATCTTGTGTATAGTCGCCCGCAGCATAGTAAACCTCGTTCATGTTTGTGTCATCAAGTTTAAGGACACGGAAGCCAATATCAAGCCCCTTCGCAGTCAATCCAGCCTCGCCTTTAATTTTATCTCCGGCACGGCGAATGCGCTCCTTGCCGATTTCGCAGATTGTAGCATATCCTGCCTTCGCCGCCTCCGTACCATCGCCACAGACTTCGGGCAACTGCACCATTACAAACTTGCGCTTGCCACTGTCCTCGGCGTTAAGCTGCATCACCGCGTGGGCGGTGGTGGCGGAACCGGAGAAGAAGTCAAGGATAATATCTCCAGGGTCGGTTGCTACGCGCATCATTTTAAGAACCAGTTCAATTGGTTTTGCCGTATCGAAAGAAGCATTTCCAAACAACTCAAGTATCGTTTTTTTCCCTTCTTTATTAGAGGAAACTGCATCCCAATAATTTGTTATTGGTTGCCCCTTGCTTTCATGTGCATATATAACTCTCTGAGGCACTCCGCTCTTATCCTTACCAAAATATACACGTCCATTGGATAGTAGCTGCTCATAGCTTTTTTCAGGATATGCCCATAATCTTTTATGCTTAGCACCACTTGGTGTAGTAATGGTATAAGTGTATCCACCACCACTCAAACCTTTTGAAACCGTGAGTGGTACTGGCCGCCATTTACCATCCGGAAAATCAGGTGTGGGGGCATTATATGATTTAGCGACATACTCCTCTGAAATTGGCTCCAGTTTCAAATCAGCAAAAGAGCTTTTGGAATAACAGAGAATATACTCGCCTTGTACAGCAACATTTTTTGAGTCGCTTGAGATTTCTTTTTTTCGTTTCCAGCAGAAGCAAGCCAAAAAATTACTCTCCCCAAAAACCTCATCACTAATCTTTCGGAGTTGAGCAACTTCACCATCATCAATACTAATGAATATCACGCCGTCAGTAGTCAGGAGATTCCGTGCCAAAACAAGGCGCGGATAAATCATGCTGCACCAGTCAGAGTGGAAGCGGCCGTTTGTTTCGGTATTCTTGAACAGGCGGTCACCATCCTCTTCGTATACACCTGTTTCTTCCTCGTAGTCCTCGCGGCTGGCGGTGAAGTTGTCACGGTAAACAAAGTCGTTGCCTGTGTTATAAGGCGGGTCGATATATACCATTTTGACCTTACCGAGGTAGCTCTCCTGTAAAAGCTTTAGCACGTCGAGGTTGTCGCCCTCTATGTAAAGATTCTCTGTAGTGTCCCAATCGCGGCTACCGCTGCTACAATACGGTTTGCCTGTGCTATCTGTGCCTGTTGGTATAGTCTCGTCTTTTATAACGGGGCGTAAGGTCTTGCGTATCGGTCGTCCAGCTTCGGCAATAGCAGCACGTTTGCCCACCCAAGTGAATTCGTAGGCTTCGTCGGTGAACACGTCCTCACCGAGCATGGCGCGGAGCAGGTCAATGTTAACGTTCCCCTCGGTAACCACGCCTGGGAAAAGTTCAGCTATTTTCGCCACATTTTCAGCGGTAAGGTTAGGGGTTTCAAATTTCATTTTATCTGACATTGGTTTATTCCTCCTTATAATGGCAGTTTATCAATTATCGGTTGCGCTAACTGCCATACAGTCGTGGCGTAACCAGCTATCTTTGCGAGGGTTTCAGCATCCTTGATTGTTTGCGTTATCCTGCCCATAACCTTTGTATAGACTGATTTTGCTTCACCCTGACTTTTGGCTTTAGCTATTGTCAAAACCTCGGCGATGATCGAGATCAGCTCATCTTGCTGTTCGTTACTTTTGCTTATTAGATCAACTAGCGTATAGAGATTCGCAGTATTTTGTTCGATTGCATTAAGGCTTCGAATTGTCTCTTGCCTATATGCTTCCTCAGCGGCTTCTTTACGTTCGCGCTCTCTTTGAACAGCTTCCATGGCTCTGCTCGCTTGTCGCTCACTTTCAGAGATTTGCTGTGCCAGCATGTTGCTGTAATTCGGCTGAAAGTTAGACAAATCTATTTTTGGCATATTCGCCGGGTCATATTTTAATCCTTCGCTCATCCCAATCCCTCCAATTCTACTCGCAGCCGTTTCAATTCGCTGTTTAGTTCAACCTGCCTATTAAACTGTTTCTCCCGCAGGACTTTCTTTTCCAAAGCGGCGATATCACGTTCCAGTTTCTGCCGCTGTTTATCACGGTCAACCGCCTCGGCAATATCGCCTTCCGTTCCGAGCCGCCCGCCCGCTATCTGTCGTGACAAGTTCTCGTAGACAGCATCCAGATTCAGTCCCTCGAACTTCAGTGTGAACCCGCCAAGCGGAAACCAGTCCGTATTGTAGAACGTGCCGGACGCTTCCATCCACGACTGTGCCTCGTCACCGAAAGTCAAAACAAATAGAATTTTATAAGGTATCGCTTTGGCAATTGCAAGCAGCACACGCTTGTCAAGCCCACGCTGCCGTAAAGCTACCTCAAACACCTGAATCTCTTTCACGGTCTCACCGGCGGCTACGCCTACTGTGCTGTCGGCCAGTTTGTTTCGCCAGACGACCGATTCTATCTGGTCTTTTATCATATCGCGCAACTGAGTAGTCAGCGTCGCATTGGCGTAGAGCTTTTCTTTCGCCACACGGCGGTTTACCTCAGTCGAGCGGGGTAATCCTAACATAGCGTCACCTCACCACAAGGAAGCAAATCATCTCAAAGTCGTCCAGTCCGCCAATTTTGGTATTTAAGGCGGACGTGCCGCCCAGACTGAACAGGCTGTCGATGTCGCTTTCCGCTTTCACATCAATGATGGAGTTAATTGCGTCCGTAAGCAGCGTAGAAATGCTCCGCATATCCCGCCCGTCCTTCGTCTCGGCATTGAACTCACGGCAAATATCCATCACAGGTGAGTCCTTACCTTTACAAAGTTGGCGGGTCTTATCGAGCAGTTCCTTGGGTGAAAGGTGGTCGCAGACGACTTCGCCGTCCGTTCCCACATATACCATATAAAATGGATGAAGTCGGTTCTGCATATCGATGTTTACGCTGTTATTAAGGTTCTTGAGAACAAACACCACACCCGGCGGGCAATCCTCCGAAGAGGGAACCACAGCGTGAAGTCCGAAGGGAACCGTGTCCATATCTCCGTTTCGCTTTACGTATTCAAGCAAGTCGAGGCGGAACTCGTTCAGTCCCAAATCCATAATAGAGATGCCTGACTGCATATCCTCAATATCCACGACTTCCTCCTGAAGCCGTTTCAGTTGCGCCTTACGGTATTCAAGGTCACCTTGTTCCTCTGCATTAATAAGGTCGTCGTCGCCCGTGGCGGTCATCACGGAAATGCGCATTCTTGTTTCGACACGCCCTTTAAGGGAAAGGTACTCATCCAAATCCACGTCCGGCCAAAAATTCACAAGCTGAATAACCGCATTACGGCTACCAATACGGTCGATTCGCCCAAACCTCTGGATAATCCGCACGGGATTCCAATGGATATCATAGTTTACACAATAGTCGCAGTCCTGGAGGTTCTGCCCCTCTGAAATACAGTCCGTAGCAATCAGTACGGAGATATCGTCATTGTTGTTCGGCATCAGCAGGTTCTTATCTTTTGAAATCGGCGAGAACAAGGTCAGTACATCGTTCATTGAAGCCCGTTGACCCTTAATGGTTGTCTTGCCGTCCACGCTTCCTGTGATCATAGCCGTATCAAGTCCAAACCTCGACTTTACGAACGTGCTCACGTTTGCGTAAAGGTACTCCGCCGTATCGGAAAATGCGGAGAAGATAAGGATTTTGCGGTTGCAATCATTTATAGGGCTGGTCAACTTGCTTTCGATTAGCCCAAACAGAGTTTGGAGCTTGGTGTCGTGTTTCGGCGTAATGTCGTCGATCAGCATTTTCAGAAGTCCCAGTGTATCAGCATCCTCCGAGAGTCTATCCCGCCAAGTCTTATAGTCCATATCTACGAGGTCGATTTTGATGCTGTGTTCGGCTGCGAAGTAGTCTGTGTTGCGGTCATCATCATCAAAGTCCGCATCGTCACCCACAAGTTCTCGACCCTTTATAACCGAGCCGCCACCTGCAGTGAATGCATCTATCTCGGCAATGGTATCGTCAATAAGCTTCTTAACACGCCCGATGGTCAAACGAAAGGACTCAACTGAACTTTCAAGGCGTTTCAAGAGGTTAATGCTCATCAAGCGCCGTATGCCCATTTCACGCCCGGCGCGGTTAATATTTATCGACGTGTCAACATACTTTGCGAGTTGGCTTGGAAAGATGAAGTCGGTTGGGATATATACTGAGAGGTTCAGCCTTATCAACTGTTCATAAATTTCGCTGTAATTAATCGCACTCTCCAAGTCGCTAAGACGAGGGCGCAGGGAAAGGGGTTTCAATCGTTCGGGGAACGAGCCTATCTCTCCCATGTTGTAATATTTCTCAATGTGCTTGCGGGATCGGGCTATGGTCACGCTGTCAAGCACTTCAAAAAAGTCAAAGTCTAGCGATTTCAAGAGTGAATCTGTAGTCCGTTCGCCATCATCTTGCTTATTCCACTGGTTGAACACTTTCTGGGCATTGCGGAATATCTCGTCTATCGGGCGTTTCGTTCCCAGCTTGTCATTAATCAGGTTCGGGTTGCCTTCGTAAGCGAGTTCGAGCTGATTACGCAGGTCAATAAAGCGATTATTGACCGGTGTCGCTGAAAGCATCAATACCTTCGTCTTAACACCCGCGCGAATGACACGGTTCATAAGACGAAGGTAGCGGTTCTCGCGGCGGTCTTCTCCGTAAACCTCTCCACCATTTCTGAAGTTATGAGACTCATCAATGACCACAAGGTCATAATTGCCCCAGTTAAGCCTGTTTAAATCAAGTCCGTTTGACTTACCACGTTCTCTCGAAAGGTCTGTATGGTAAAGTACATCGTACCTCAAACGGTCGGCGGCTATCGGGTTATTTATATAGTTATCCTTAAAAGTGTTCCAGTTGTCTGACAGCTTTTTGGGGCAAAGCACAAGCACAGATCGGTTACGGTTCTCATAGTACTTTATGACCGCAAGAGCAGTGAATGTTTTACCAAGTCCGACGCTATCTGCAAGGATACATCCATTGTAAGATTCAAGTTTGTTTATAATCGCCAGAACTGCATCCTTTTGAAAAGTGTAGAGCTTATTCCAAATTTTGCTCTCTTTGAAGCCAGTCGCCTCGTTTGGCAGCACATCCTCAGAAATATCCTCCAAGAACTCGTTGAAGATGTTAAATATAGCTACGAAGTAGATAAATTCAGGCGCGTTTTCGTTATAAGCAGCTGTGATGCCATCAATGACCTGATCGGTCACGTCCTGCATCAGGCTCTTGTCATTCCATATCTGCCCGAACATACGAACGTACTCACCCGAAAGCGGCGCAAACATTTTATTGACTGGATTGATAATGTTGTTGCCGCGCTCACACCCAATGTCAGCAGTAGTGAATCCATGGAGCGGCATATAAGTCGTTGCCTCTTCACCGATAACATTCATGAAACCGCTGATATTTCCGCCCGTCAAGTTAGAGCGGAACTTCACTTTCTTACGAATCCAGTCGGCACATTCACGGGCGATAGCCTTCTGCGTCAGCTCGTTGCGAAGCTTCACTTCGAACTCTGTGCCATAGAGAGATCGCTCGCGGTCAAGACGGGGTATATAGAACTCCCGCTTTTCTTTGGGAGCTTTCTCTTGCAGAAATGTCGGTGAGGTAAAAATAAAGCGCAACTCATCAATGCCATCAAGCTGCTTCTTGAGGGCTTGATAGGCATAGATTGAGAAACACGCCGCCGCCACGGACAGCTTGTCGCCCTTCTTAATAGTGACTGTCAAATCGTCTTTGACGGTTTTGCTCACATTGTCGAACATTTCTGGCATTTGCATAATGTTAGCTCCTTATATTCAAAAGTTTAGTCTTTAATTTTCCCCTCACGCACCCATTCGTCCACCTCAGAGATTTTAAACTTATACCGTTTGCCCGCACGGTAGAATGGCAGCTTGCCATCTTTAACCCACGTCCTAACAGTATCTTCGCTCACAGACAGATGAGCGGCGATATCTTCAAGATTTACCCACTTCTCCGGTGTGACATTTTCAGGTTCGTTACTCATTTGGAATCCTCCTTTTTTCATGCTGGAAAGGACAACACTATCTATCTTACAGGTGTTATTTCCGTTTTCTGCAGTTGTGTGCTGTTTATGTCGGAGCAAGTACACTTATTCCAGCAGCTTTCAATTCTTCAATCAAATTGACCTTCTTGATCGCCCAATGGGTGCGGTTCAATTCGTTGAACGAGGATGCTCCTTGCAGGGCAATGTTGAAAGCAATCTCATTAAGCTTTTGCTGTGGTACCGCCCAAAGCGGATGAAAATGAATCTTGATGCCATTATCTTGAATCTTCACATCAGTCACAATTCCAAAGCAGGCTTGATGGGCATCATCGGTCTTACCGTAGCCGTGGTTCTCGCTCGCAAAGAGGGACGGGAAGGTCTTGATTTGCGAAATCGCATCCTCACCTAAAGCAGCGAATTGTGCCTTAACTTCCGATGACATACTCTCCGTTAATGCCCGGTCTTTTGGAACGGTAAAGTGTCCGCCACAGAATGTTTCATCACCTATAACAAACAGATTGTAATAGTCCATATTGAGGGCGACGTTTCTGTTGACAAAGCCGCCTGGTCCTGTAGACATCATAGGAATGATGAGATTCACTACGTTATTCACGTTGTTTGCCTGCGCGACCTGTACACTTCTTTCGCCGGTCTGTGCGAAGACTGTAGCGTTCGCCGGTAAGTTATCTAATGGAAGTGTTTGTAGTTTATTGTTCACTTTTGCCACCTCCGCTGTTATTTATCGTAATCGTGCCAATACTGCCTATTTGAATACTGTTACTCCCGTATTGGTTAAATACGGACGGATTGTTGACCGTTTGATTCGTTGTCTTCGAAGATGCATCCTCAGTTGCATCCTTCACAAATGCTTCGCCGTACTCAGCAGATGGTTCATCCTCTACCGCAGCTGCGGTTTCCTGTTCAATCTCGCTGGTTAGCATTTCAAGCAGCGTTACGTTGATTGGTCTAGTAATGCCATCACCCATAGGTCCCGTATATTTTCTTTCAGCTCTGCCCCTTGATGGACACCAAGTGTCGTAAGTGGCTTTGCCTACCTTATTGTCTTGTCTATTTACTATGACGAAGTGCCAAACGCCTAACAGAAATGTTTGCAAGCAGAAGTCGCTCATCCCTCGGAGAGCGGCTTTTGTTATCCCTTGCCCATTTTCGGCTATGTAGAATTCTTGATTATCAGCAATACTCTGGTCGGCATTTATTAGGTCAAGGAATGCCCTTACAAGCCAGACCTCTCTGGCTGTGCTTGTCCCAATTTCAAGGAAACGCTTGATAAAATCATCCATTGCTTTCAGTGCTTCGAGATACTGTGTTTTAACACGGTTATCGAATGCAGCTACTTCATGATCGAACAGGAAAGAAAGATTGGTGCCATTATTTTCACATGACTTGTAATCGGACGCATTCGTACTGAATGTGTCCTTGTTTTTAGGCGCGGTGTACTCAGGATAAACCACGCTGCCGAGACCCGCGAGAGTTTCAGGCTGTGATAGACCGTCGAGTTCACCAGCATATTGACTACGCCTGCTTGTTCGCTGATTCCGGGCTTCCAGAACCAGAGTAAAAAACGTGCCACCACAAAGCACGGGATAAGTGAAGTTTGACACTTATTTTCCTCCATTGATACTCATTTACTCTATTAACCCTATTAACTCTATTGTCAATTGACTGCCACCCAATGAACTTCAAGTTAGCCCTTAGAGAGCAATCTCTAGGGGCTTTTTTTGTTGTCTTGGGCTGGACAAGCAGATGTTCATATCCAATCCAATTCCGAACAAACCCCACTAAACCATTATAACTCAATAAATAAAATTGTCAATCTTTGGAGGAAAAACAAGATGAAAAATTATCAAAAACTGTACTACCAACACTACTACGAAATGTTCCCAAACGGAGCGGAAACAGAAGTAACCCGCCGCGAGTGCTTTGCACCCGCCGAAGAACCAACCCCAGCAAATCCCTTCAAACAAAGGTGGTTCTATGACCCCGAAGCCAGCTACGCCGTCCGGCTGCCCCGTAACCAAACAGGCGAAGTTCTCGGAAAACGCAATGCCGCCGACCTGAAAGCCTCAGAGCGATATCAGGTTAGAAAGGCCGAAAACTGCCCCGGAGAGCTGGACAAGCCCATTGCCTACGGCGATGACGGCAACGAGGTCTTTATAGAGGTTACCGATGAATCAGCAGACATTCTTGCCATTTTGGAAGACCAGGAACGGCTTTCCGCCCTAATATCTGCGCTTGAGCGACTTGCTCCTGACGACCGTGAATTGTGGACATGCCTTGTAAACAAGGTGAAGAAACAGGACATCGCCGACCGGTTCAACCTGACACTTGATGGCGTGTATTACCGGGAGAAGCGGCTCAAGTCCATCCTCCGTTCTGACAACACCCTAAAAAGTTTTTACACCGACAACTGATTTTTGACTACGGGTTCTCACCCCTCACTGTCCAGTAGGAAGTGAGGGGCGATGTTCCTACATCACAGAAACGGAGGTAAAGCAATGCAAACAAGGCAATGCAGCAGGTTTGTGGAGTACCGTGACCACGAACAAAACGAGGAACTCATAGGCGTTCTTATGGCGATCAGCATCGTGAGCAAAAGACTCGCGGGCAGACTGGCCGCTCTGGAGCACCGATACGGAGAAAAATCAAGAGGAGGAAGATGCTATGACACCCAACAAAGCGCAGCAAATCGGAAATGACCTTTCATGTTTGGCGGCCTCAATCGCCGAAATCGCTGAGGAAATCAAATCTCTGTACGACTTTGACCATGACAATGATGAGGCTTCCGATGAGCCGGAATCGGTAAAAGAAGAACCTACGTCAGAACCAACTAAACCCCAAACACCCACACTTGAAGAAGTGCGTGGCCTCCTTGCGGATAAAGCATCAAGCGGATTTAGGGAGGCGGTACAAAGCCTTATTAAGAAGCACGGTGCGAACCGGCTCTCCGACATCGACCCAGCCGAATATGCTGTCCTTATTACGGAAGTGAGGGCACTTAAATGAGCGACGGTGCAAAACACTCACTTTTGTCACCGTCCTCAAGCCACCGCTGGATTGAATGCCCGCCATCGGCTCGTCTGACCGAGAACTATCAGGACACAAGATCGGGTTACGCCGCAGAAGGTACTCAGGCGCACAGCATAGCAGAATCGAAGCTACGACACAGGCTCGGCCAATCAAATCCCCTCTACAAATGCTTCGACATCGAGATGGACGAACACACGGATGATTACATCGCTTTCGTAACAGAGCAGCTCGAGGGGCTTACAGATCCAAAGGTCTACGTGGAACAGAAGGTCGACTGCTCCCTCTGGGTTCCCGAGTGCTCCGGCACCTGCGATGCGCTCATTATCTCGGACGGAGTGCTTCACATCATTGATCTGAAATACGGGCGCGGGGTCAAGGTTGACGCGGAAGGCAACAACCAGCTTCGGATTTACGCTCTTGGCGCTTTGGAGATGTTCGGCTTCCTGTATCCCATTCACACGGTGCGGATGTCAATCTTCCAACCAAGACTTCAGAACTGCTCGACTTGGGAGGTTACCCGCGCGGACATCGAAAAGTGGGCTGAAGAAGTTTTGAAGCCCGCTGCGGAACTGGCGTGGTACGGCAATGGCGACTACAAGGCAGGTGACCACTGCCAGTTTTGTAAGGCGAAAGCGGAATGCCGCGAACGTGCCAAGGCAAACATGGCTCTCGCTGCCTACGATTTCATCGAGCCAGTGCTGCTTGAAACTAATGAGATTGCTTCTATCCTCGGCAAGATTGACAAGCTAGTCTCCTGGGCTTCGGACATAAAAGACTTCGCCCTCACCGAAGCACTCAAGGGCGTGAAGTTCGATGGCTGGAAAGTGGTCGAAGGCAGGAGTAACCGTAAGTACACAGACGAGGCGGCTGTCGCGGAAGCTGTCAAAGTTATCGGACTTGATCCGTACGAACACAAAGTCCTCGGCGTTACCGCGATGACCACCCTTCTCGGAAAGAAGCGGTTCGAGGAGACAATCGGTGGGCTGATTGAAAAGCCCCAAGGCAAACCAGTGCTTGTTCCGGAAGCGGACAAGCGTCAAGAAATCAACATTACTACGGCGGCGGACGATTTCGCCGACCCAATTGAAAATTAGGAGGATTCTATCATGGCAAACACAGTAAATAATACCGCAGTCAACCCAACTAAAATCATCACGGGTGTATGCCGCCTGAGCTACGCAAATATCTGGCAGGCGAAATCCATCAACGGTGGTGCACCGAAATATTCTACCAGCGTACTCATCCCCAAAAGTGATACCAAGACGATCGCCAAGGTCAAAGCGGCGATCCAAGCCGCCTACGAAGAAGGCGAAGGCAAACTTAAGGGCAACAGCAAATCAGTGCCGTCCCTCGCTTCTCTAAAAACACCTTTGCGTGACGGCGACACCGAAAGACCCGATGACGAAGCTTATGCCGGTCACTGGTTCCTGAACGCCAACAGCAACACCGCACCGGGTGTAGTGAATGCGAACCGTGAGCCTATCTACGACACCAGCGAAATCTACTCCGGCGTATATGCCCGTGTATCCCTCTCGTTTTATGCATTTAATAGCAATGGCAATCGCGGCATCGCCTGCGGTCTCCAGAACATCCAAAAGGTACGCGACGGCGAGTCGCTCGGCGGGAAGTCGAGGGCTGAGGACGATTTCGACGACGACTTCAAGGCCGATGACGGTGAGGATTTCCTCAATTAGAGCAAATTCATGGAAAAGCATCGGAGGGCGGCAGGATAACTTGCCGCCCTCTTGTTATTGGAGGACATATGAAAACGATCAGCATTGACATAGAAACCTATTCGTCCGTCGACCTTTCCAAATCAGGCGTATATAAATACGCCGAGGCACCGGACTTTGAAATAATCCTTTTTGGCTATTCTGTGGACGGTGGTGAGGTTCTTGTAGCCGACCTTGCAAGTGGCGCAACCATACCACCCGATATCATCGATGCACTGACGGATGATACAGTTGAAAAATGGGCATTTAACGCTGCTTTTGAACGTATCTGTCTGTCAAGATGGCTGGGATTGCCCATGGGTCAATATCTTAACCCAGCGTCATGGCACTGTTCTATGGTCTGGTCGGCATACATGGGGTTGCCACTTTCTCTCGAAAACGTTGGTTTGGTGCTTGGTTTGGAAAAGCAGAAATTGACTGAGGGTAAGGATCTAATCCGTTACTTTTGCAAGCCGTGTGCTGTCACAACTTCCAACGGTCGTCGTACCCGCAATCTTCCCGAACACGCTCCCGATAAATGGGAACAGTTTAAATTGTATAATCGCCGCGATGTTGAAACGGAAATGTCCATTCAAGCCCGGCTCGCAAAGTTTCCTGTTCCGGATAACATCTGGGAGGAATATCGCCAGGACCAAGAAATCAACGACCGTGGTGTGTTGCTTGACATGACGCTCGTAAAGAATGCCATAGCTGCCGATGAAAGGTCAAAATCTGAACTGATGCATAAGATTCGGCAGCTGACGGAATTGGATAATCCCAACTCAGTGGCACAGATGAAAAACTGGCTCGCTGAAAACGGACTGGAAACCGACACTCTTGGCAAGAAAGCCGTCGCGGAATTGTTGAAAACCGCGCCCGAACCGCTTGGAGAGGTGCTATTGCTCCGTCAGCAGTTAGCAAAATCCTCAATTAAAAAATATCAAGCAATGGAAACAGTAGCCTGCGCCGACAACCGTGCCAGAGGGCTGTTCCAGTATTACGGTGCAAATCGAACCGGCCGTGCTGCGGGGCGATTGATTCAATGCCAAAACCTGCCCCAAAATCACATGGCAGACCTTGAACAAGCGCGAAGTCTTGTGCGTAGCAGTGATTTTGACACCCTCAATATACTTTATGACAATGTTCCGGTGGTCCTGTCTGAACTTATTCGCACGGCTTTTATCCCAAAAGAAGGCTGTAAGTTTATCGTCGCCGACTTCTCAAGCATCGAGGCGGTCGTCTTAGCATGGCTCGCAGGCGAAAGTTGGACACTCGAAGCCTACTCAGCAAAACGCGACCTCTATATTGAGAACGCCGAGATCATGTTTGGTGTACCCAAAGGCTCTATCGATAAGAAATCCCCGCTGCGCCAGAAGTCTAAAATTGCCGTCCTCGCTTGCGGGTACTCCGGCTCGGTTGGTGCACTGAAAGCTTTCGGTGCTTTGGAAATGGGACTGAAAGAAGAAGAACTGAAACCTCTCGTTGATGCGTGGCGGGCGGCGAATCCTAACGTGGTCAGATTTTGGTGGGATGCCGATAAAGCCGCCAAGACTGCCGTGAAACAAAGGAAGATCACCGAAACCCACGGAATCAGGTTCAGCTATCAGAGCGATATGCTCTTCATTACTTTACCCAACGGCAGGAAGCTGGCATACGTCAAGCCGCGCATTGGGGAGAACCGTTTTGGCTCGGAGTGCGTCACTTACGAAGGCATCGGCGCGACAAAGAAATGGGAGCGTATTGATTCCTCGCCCGGAAAGTGGGTCGAAAATATCACCCAGGCCGTGGCCCGTGACATTCTTTACTACGCCCTCTCCACATTTCGATCCGCCAATGTAGTCATGCATGTTCATGATGAAGTTGTTATTGAGGCCAACAAGCATCTATCTCCTGCTGTTGTCTCTGAACAGATGAGCCGTGCGCCGTCTTGGGCAGCAGGGCTTCCACTTCGCTGCGATAGCTACGAAACGCCGTTTTATAGAAAAGACTGAAAAGCAACTACGGAATTACCGCCACCGCTGTCCTTTAGGAAGTGGAGGCGGTTTTTCGTCTATCACAAATTTGGAGGAAATGAAAATGTTCTATCTCAAAGCCAAACTGGCAAATGGCAAGGTCAATAAAACAGATATCACTGACGAAAACGTGTTCACACGCTGTCCTGACTGTGGAAGGGAATTGCCTATCGACCTTGTGGAGGTTTTCTCGGACGGCGAAGGTGATCTCTTTTCCACCAGTATCGTCTGCTCCACCTGCACTAAAAAACGCGCTGAAAAATCCAGCCACACTGTCGGCATAAAAATTACAATCGACGGTATCGCCCTACTATCAGACACACTCTGTCAGGCGAGCTACGGCGAGCAGGTGTATGACCTTTTCAATGAATACGAAATTGAGGCAATTCAAGAGCTTGTTCCTGAACAGTACGAGTCATTCGCCGACGCGCTGAAGGCGCTCGCTACGGAAGGCGGCAGCTTATGAACCTAAAAAACTCAGAAGGCTACCCAGACCCAACTGCTGAAATCGCTCTTGCAAACGTGGCGAAATCCGAAAAAGCAGTCAAGACCTACCGTCCACTTGTGTATATCGCATCTCCTTTCGCAGGAGACACGGAATACAACATCTTCCGAGCCAGAGACTACTGCCGCTTTGCGGTGAGTCGCGGTTGTATCCCTCTCGCCCCGCATCTGCACTATCCGCAGTTTATGGACGACAGCGATCGTGATGAGCGGGCACTTGGATTGTTCTTCGCCATCATACTGCTCGGAAAATGCGATGAACTCTGGGTATTCGGAGGACACATCAGCGACGGGATGTCACGAGAAATTGCCAAAGCGAAAAAACGAGGCATTCCCGTTAGGTACTTCAATTCCAGATGTGAGGAGGAATCAACGGATGCCAGAACTGATTAAAATCTCCGTCTGCAATCGTAAGACGGACCGGAAATACAAAAACCAGGAACATTCATGGGAATACATTGTTGAGCGAAATCGCACCCCACTTCGAACGACAGAGACAGCCGAGGAATATCCGAAGCTATCCAAGCAGCGCAGAGATGATGCCAAGGATCATGGTGGTTTTGTTGGCGGATGGCTTAAAGGCGGTATTCGAAAGAATGGAAACGTCATCAGCCGCAGGATCGGCGCGCTTGACGCGGATAACATCCCTAAAAATGAAGACTTTCTTGCAGCTACAGCCTCCGCTCTTGCCGGGCTTACTTACTTCCTCTACTCCACCCACAGTCACACGTCGGGAAGCCCGCGCTACCGGGTGGTCATTCTTTTCAGCCGTGAGGTCAGTGAAGATGAGTATCCTGCGTTGATGCGGATGGTCGCCAAGGAAATCGGCATTGATTATTTCGACGACACCACCTATCAGGCAAACCGCATGATGTACTGGGCTTCCTGCCCGGCAAACGGCGAGTTTGTTTTTTATGAGAAGTCCGGCGATTCGCTGGACCCTGACAAATATCTCGCTCTGTATAACAATTGGCGTGATGTGACCCAGTGGCCGACCTCATCACGAGAAAGTGAAGTCCGAAATCGAGATGTCAAGAGCCAGCAAGACCCGCTTGAAAAACATGGTGTAGTCGGAGCTTTTTGTACAGCTTATCCCATTGAGGAGGCCATCGCTGAGTTTCTGCCTGATATCTACGAACCGGCAGCAGTAGATGGTCGTTATCAGTTTAAAGATGCCGACTCCACCGCAGGCGTAGTCATCTATGACGGTAAATGGGCCTACTCCCACCACGCTTCCGACCTTGCGGGCGGAAAGTTGCTAAATGCCTTTGATCTCGTCAGAACTCACAAATTTCCGGACCTTGATGAAAAGGCATCGTTTAAGGCTATGTCCGAGTTCGCTGTGTCACTTGACCGGGTGAAACTCCAACTGGATGCGGAACGTCAGGCGCAGGCACAAGCCGACTTCGACACGGAATCCGGCGACTGGCGGACCCTCCTTAGATATCAACCTCGAAGCAGCATTCTGGAAAACAGCGTCTGGAATGAAGTGCTTATTCTAAACAACGACCCTGATTTCGCTAACTTTGCCTATAACGAACTGGCCAACAGGATTCAGGTCACCGGCAAAGTGCCGTGGGAACGGCCACCAGATAATAAGTTCTGGCGCGACGCGGATACAGCGCAGATGAAAGCATTCATTGACATCCGCTATGTCGCATTCTCAAGCCGGAACCATGATGTAAGTTTCACCAAGGTTGCCGACGACAGGCGGTTCCATCCAATACGGGATTACCTTGACGGGTTGCCCCCCTGGGACGGGACAAAGCGGATCGAAACCCTTCTCGTCCGCTGCCTGCAGGCTGATGACACGCCGTATGTGCGGGCAGCCACCAGAAAGACCTTTGCTGCAGCTGTTGCTCGAATTTACAAGCCTGGCACGAAGTTTGACAGTGTGCTGGTTTTCGATGGTGTGCAGGGCATCGGCAAATCCACCCTTTTCAAAGACCTCGTTGGCGATGAGTTCTATTCAGAAACGCTCTCACTCACCGATATGGACGACAAGTCCGGTGCTGAGAAGTTGCAGGGCTTCTGGGTGGTAGAAATCGGCGAGCTCGCCGGGATGAAAAAAGCTGACATAGAAAAGGTCAAGGCGTTCCTTTCCACCTCGGATGACAAATACCGCCCCAGCTACGGCAAGACTGTGGAGAGTCATCCGCGCCAGTGCATCATCATCGCCTCGGTCAATGGCGAACGCGGATACCTCCGTGATATCACGGGTAACCGGCGCTTCTGGATCGTGAAGGTACATCAGGAGGAGCAGATCAAGAAATGGAACTTCACTGCCGAGGAACGCGACCAGATCTGGGCTGAGGCAAAAACCATCTGGGAAAGCGGCGAAAAGTTGTACCTCGAAGGCCGCCTTGTTAAGGAAGCTGAGGAAGCCCAGCGCGATGCTATGGAAGTCGACGAGCGCCAAGGTATGGTCGAGGAATATCTCGAAACTCTGCTCCCCGACAACTGGGATAGTATGGATACCTACGCCCGCCGCAGCTATATCGCCGACAAGGACGCCCCAACCTCTCCGATTGGCACCATACGCCGTGAGACGGTCAGCAATGCTGAGATTTGGGCGGAGTGCTTTGGGCGAAGCCTGGCCGAACTGAAGCCAACCGATTCTTATGCGCTAGCGGCTTTAATGACTCGCGTTAGCGGGTGGCAAAGGACAAAGGCAAGGAAGCGGTTAGCTATTTACGGCGAGCAACGGCTTTATTGCAGGGTCGTCGCATCGGAAAAACCCTGAAATACAAAGGGTTTGACAACATTTTAGGACAAGTGCGACAACTATTCTCCTTATATTCAAAAGGCTTTCTACAAGTCAGAGTAAAGCGCTGATGTACGCAACACACGCGCGTAAGAAATATATAGGAGAAACTGTCGAATTTGTCGCATCAAGACCTGTAAACCGCTTAAATAAAGGCTTTTAAGTGCGACAGGTGTTTTTTAGAAACTTGTCGCGGAGGTGTTTATGAAAGAAAAAGTACTGGAACGCAAACTGGTGGATGCAGTCAAGGCTATGGGAGGCATCGCACCTAAATATATTTCACCAAATTTCTACGGAATGCCCGACCGACTTGTCCTTATACCAGTAGGGAGACTTGCTTTTGTTGAGGTCAAACGTTATGGGGAGCATCCCCGGCCACTACAGGAAGCAAGGCATGGAATGCTTCGGCGCTTAGGCTTCAAGGTATTTGTGCTTGACCGCCCTGAACAAATCAAACAGATACTGGAGGATATAGCGAATGGATAACCAACTTATTAAACTCGGTCTTACCGAGAGGAACGGCAAAGCCGTCGTATCAAGCCGCGACATCGCGCGAGTGTTTGAAAAGGAACATAAGCATGTGATGCGTGACGTCCGTGGAATTATTGAAAATGACCCTGCTTGGGGTCAGTCCAATTTTGGACACACCCCCTACATCGAGCCACAAAACGGACAGACCTATTACGAATACCTTGTTACCCGTGACGGATTCACGCTGCTGGTCATGGGCTATACCGGCGAAAAGGCGATGCAGTTCAAGAAAGCCTACATCGCAGCGTTCAATGAAATGGAACGCAAACTCGCACCCCGGAATTACAAGGAAGCATTACTTGCTCTCGTTGCTGCAGAAGAACAACGGGAAGTCCTCGAAGCCCAGAACAAGGTGTTGCAAATCACAGCTGCCAAGTACGAAGGTCAAACCGACACAGTGGAACTCTATAAGGTCGGTGAAATTGCCGAGGAACTGGGAACAACGGCTGTAACCCTGAATCGTTTTCTTCGGGACTGCCATGTGCAGTATAAACCGAACGGCTCTCAAACTTGGCGGCTTTATGCTGATTATATCGGGCACAACATCGCCCTTCCCAAACTAGTGCAATTGGAAAATGGTTATGAAATGCCGATGCTGCTTTGGACGGCGAAAGGTCGTGACTTTATCTTTGACCTGGCCGAACGGGAGATGCCGCGATGGTACGCCTAAATTATAAGCCCCACCACTACCAGCAATATGCCACGGACTTCATCGAGAGGAATTCAATAAGCGCAATACTCCTCTCGATGGGTCTTGGCAAGACAGTTATCACCCTGACCGCTGTTAACGACCTGCTTTACGACTACTTTGATGTGGGTAAAGTCCTAGTCATCGCCCCGCTTCGGGTCTGCACCAATGTTTGGAAGCAGGAAACTGATAAGTGGCTTCACCTGCAGGGACTGAAAGTCTCGGTTGCAGTTGGCACGGAGCGGGAACGACTCGCCGCGCTTAAGGTTAAGGCAGACATTTACGTCATCAACAGAGAGAACACCCAATGGCTCATAGAGGAAAGCGGCGTTCCGTTTGACTTTGATATGCTGGTCATTGATGAACTGTCATCGTTTAAGAATTACCAGTCAAAACGGTTCCGGTCGCTGATGAAGGTTCGCCCCAAGGTAAAACGAGTTGTCGGACTGACGGGTACACCATCAAGCAACGGCCTGATGGATTTATGGGCGCAGTTTAGGCTACTCGATATGGGGCAGCGGCTTGGACGGTTTATTGGAAAGTACCGAACCGATTACTTCTTACCGGATAAACGGAATGGCCAGGTCATCTTCAGTTATAAACCATTGCCGAACGCTGAGAAGCGCATCTACGATAAAATCGGAGACATTACCATCAGCATGAATGCGACTGATCACCTTCAAATGCCGGAACTTCTGATGGTAGAACATCCGGTACGGTTATCGGAAACAGAACTTGAACGTTATGATGAACTAAAACGCGACCTCGTGCTTACCTTGACTGGTGGTGAAGTGACCGCTGCCAATGCCGCCGCTTTAAGTGGAAAGCTGTGTCAGATGGCAAACGGTGCGGTCTATGGTGACGACGGCGAGGCAATCGAAACCCACAGTCGTAAACTTGATGAATTAGAAGATCTCATTGAACAGGCAAACGGCAAACCGGTCCTGGTCGCATACTGGTTTCAGCATGATAAAACGAGAATTGCTGAGCGGCTTCAAAAACTGCACATCCCTTTTACTCAACTCGACAAGCCCGATACCATCACAAGGTGGAACAACGGCGAACTGCCGGTAGCCCTTATCCACCCCGCTTCAGCTGGTCATGGTCTGAACCTCCAAGCCGGAGGCAGCACCTTAATATGGTTTGGGCTGACGTGGAGTTTGGAGCTTTACCAGCAGACCAATGCCCGTTTATGGCGACAGGGTCAGTCAGCAGAAACGGTCGTCATCCACCACATCCTGACCGAGCATACAATCGACGAACAGATCATCAGTGCATTGGCGCAAAAAGATCGCACCCAAAGCGCCTTAATCGCTGCTGTGAAAGCAAATCTATGAAAATCTAAGGAGTCAATCCGAGAGGACATTAACTTTTCGGAGGTAGCCCTTATGGATAAAACAATAAGACAACTCACGGCGAAGGAGTATTTATCCCAAGCCTACCGTATCGACCAACGCATCAACAGCAAAATCGAGCAAGTGCAATCTCTACGGGAACTCGCAGGAAAAGCCACCGCGACCTTGTCTAATGAAGCTTTCAACGGAACGCGCAACTTCCACCGCATGGAGGATGTAATCTGTAAGATAATGGACTTGGAATCGGAAATCAACGCCGATCTAATGCAGCTCATAGACACCAAGCACGAAATCGTCACGGTCGTGAAATGCGTGGAGAACCCTGAACTTCAGACTCTTCTGGAACTTCGCTACCTATGCTTCAAGACGTGGGAACAGATCGCAGTCGAGATGCACTTCGATCTTAGGTGGGTGCATCGGCTTCATCACAGGGCTCTAAACGAGGTCGATTCCATACGCCACTGTTGACCACTATAATACTGTGGTACCCTATGTAATTATCCTCAAAAG
>NZ_JCAIJG010000188.1:0-13161 GCF_059735615.1 Desulfosporosinus sp. Tol-M2 | reverse complement strand
CTAAAATGATACTACTCCACCTTTGCATATTGCCGTAATGAATAGTGAATTAGCTATCATTAAAAAATTAGTTCAAAACGGTGCTTTGCTGGATGTAAAAAACAACAAGAACGAAACAGCTTTTACCATAAAAGACAAAGATGGAAACACAATTTTTAATCAAGTGGCTGCAACAAACGACATAGAATTAACTCAACAACTGGTGGATAAAATGCCACCAATGACTTCATCAGAAAAAAGCGAAGATCATCCTATGACAATACAAAATAATCAAGGTAATACTCCCCTGCACACAGCACTGTTACAAAATCAAAAAGCTATTGGAAAAGTCTTTATTGATAAAGGTGTAAATATAAACTTTAAAAACGTCAAGGGAGAAGATGCCATAATCATCGCCAATGGGCAAAAGATGCCTGATATTTTATCCTATCTCTATTTAAAAAATGGAGATTTGGATAACACCATCATAAATGCTGAACTTGCCTTGAAAACAGATGCAAACAATGTAGATGTATTATACAATTTTGCATCTGCATTACAGTTAAAAGGAGAGAAATTTTCTAAAGACGGGGCGCTGGCAGATGCAAAAAAGTTGTATCAACAATCCATAGATAATTTTACTAAAGTTCTAGCTTTGCAACCAAACTTTAAAAATTCTATACAAAAAAAAAGACCAATGCGATGAAAAATTAAAGAACATTGAAATACAGTTAAAGAAGCAAGAGGAAGATCGTCAAAAAGCTGAAGCAGCAAGAAAGGCAAAAGAAGTGGCAGCGAGTCAACAGAACTCCACTTCCAATACAAATGACGCTGGAAACGGATACTATGACTATTCTGGTCTCCGAGATGCAATAATTGATACGATGATGAGGCCCAGGTGGTAAGAACTGATATGAAAAGATGCGCTTCTATTCGCTCGGCTAACTGGTGGGGAACTGGTCTGAATCCCAAATTAGGTTTAAGTCAACGATGATAGCTTCGGTCTTGAAACAGTTTCGATATGATACAGCTTATCGTCGAACGGCTCATTTCTAGAAAGCATGTGGTAAATTCAATTCAGCAGCATGTGAGTAATAGCAATAATTGCTTTCTTGTGACCACGACGATGTGATCTGCTCGTACCTCACCCTAAAACTAAAATAAGGGCAAATTCTTGTTTTTGATGGCAGTATTTGCGTATTGAACCAACAGTGGTGCTTGATATACACTCCTGCACAGCTTATGCGTACAGATTTCTTTTTTCCCGCACTTTCATTGTCCTGGGGTGTTACGCCCATGAGAACAAAGGTGACGTGAGGATAGAACACGGACATGTCCACTCCAATTTCGCCAATGATAGCAATGGCCGTAAAGATGTCCTTTTTAGATTTAGTATGATAAAAAAAGCAAATCCCTATTAATTTAGAAGAAGCCTGTTTAAGCTTATTATCAAGAAAATAAGAAAGAAATGGGTGATGATGATGGTAATTTTTGATTCAAAAAAATTACAGCCACTTGCGTATGACGCTTCTGTCGCAGTGGCTATTAAGAGCACGGGATATGCGCTCGAATATATAGGGCAGTTTTCAATATTTCACACGCTACTTAATCAATCCTTGTCTGCATTGTCTGAAGCACTAAGAGAAAGTATTACGAGACAGCCTATGGGATCTCGCCTTTCTAATGTGCAAAACCTCCTAAAGTTAGTGAAAGAAATTGATCTGTCAACTTCAGCGTATGGTAGGCATGAGGATTGGATGGATGCACAAGCCAGTGTTTGGACAGGATTGTCTGTGATCTATATGCTACTTGGTGGTCACCGCGAATTTGAAGAGACAATCCTTCTTGGACAGGAAGTGGATGGGGTCGCTAATTACGCAGCAGAGGCATCAGTGATGTCTCGCGACTATGTATTGGCGTCACATATCTCACTGGATTATGTAGTAAAATGTCTCAATTGCGTTAATGCGACTTTTAAGCTCGATAGTCGAAACTATGCCAAAGGGGTGAAACGAGGGATGTTTGACCTGGTGGACGATATATACGAAGATATCAATTATTTCACGTCAAGTGCGAACAGCCACACACAACCAGTTTCAAAGGCCTTTTACATGAAAGCATATCCTCGATACATTTACTTACTGACTTTTTTAGCGAAATTCCTTGGTAATATCACTGGACGTATTCATAATTCTCCTATCCGATTCCGCGTATATCCAAAAACGGGTCTGGAAGAGATCTTAGCAAAGATAATTTGATTCCTCAATGCTCAGAAAAAAATACAAAATTCCAGTTGTTTGACTATCCAAATCAAGACATACCCCCCTTCAAAAAAGGGAGTCAAACCTTTACGCAAATCCCTTATTTACGCGCATTATTATCATCTTATTGCCACAACACACGTGGAGTGTTACGTGTTGATAGAGGTCAATAGCTACATTGCCGCACAATCCGAGAGTGTTAAACCGTTGTTGAATCAGGTGCGGGATACGCTCAATAGCAGCCTTCCTCCAATATATGCCGAGGCAAGCTGCTTTTTTATAATGGGGTAAATATCCATGGCCTGAGCCCTTTATATGGATTGATTTTCAAATCCTAAGCTGGGGAATCATTTACTAAGGTATTTTTCATTGTGTTAAATTCATCCGCAGTGATTTCACTACGCGCATAGCGTTCTTTTAAGATGTTTAAGGATTTATCTTCCCTATTGCAAAAACACAAACGATTTGCAACTTGATTATTACGATCAAGAACTAAGAATAAACCGATTAGGAAAATTACGATACCAATAATCATCATTGTTAACCTCCATTCGAATTCTGATCATTATTTTGATTTTGGCTTGGGATGGGACTTGGGTTAGGGTTTTGACCTTGACCTTGGTTTTGGTTTGGTTTCGCCCTAAACCCATAACCTCCCATCATGCCATGCCGATTTACAATCTTATGTCCTTGGTTTATCATGCCATATTGTCCATGGTTGTAACAATGAAAGACAACTGAACCGATTGATATCCCAACGCCTAAAATCATCAACAAAATGCCTCCGATCAGTTTCGACTTCTTCATTTAAGCCACTCCTCTAATTAGTTTGTAATAATTATATAGCCTATTATCTATTAGATTCTTAATTATATATGAAATATTTATTAAGGTTTTATGGAGAGTTTTTCTAAAAATAACTACTTACTATTATAGAATGAAAAGAGAGGCAAAAAAAGGTTTTGAGGTATAGGCAACGAATACTTAATTAGATTTTAAATCATCCAAATCATAATAAAAGGGGTTCAATTATGAGAAGAAAGAACAAGTTAATGGCTATCATTCTAATTCTTTGTTGTAGTATCATGATCGGGAATCCAGCTTTTGCCGCAACATCAAATTTACCAGAAGCCGCGCAAACTATTACAACCCGACTTGCAGGCCAAACAAGGTATGAGACTGCTAAAGTTATATCAGAGCAATTTAATCAAGGAAAAGTTCAGAATGTTATCCTTTCAACAGGAATTGGATTTGCAGATGCTCTATCCGCCAGCGTATTCGCCAGCCAAAAAGATGCTCCAATTCTCTTAGTAGATACTTCGGTTGACGGGTCAAAGGAAGCATTTGATTATGTTACCAAGCATCTTGACCCAACTGGAACGGTTTATATCATTGGTGGCACCGCAATAGTAAGCAAAGAATTTGAAACCGGACTAAATAACCTCGGATTCAACAATATTGAGAGGATTGCCGGTTACGATAGATATGAAACATCTTATCAGTTAGCTTGTTCGCTTAATAATACATCAGTACCAACCGTAGTAATTTCTTCAGGTGAATCATATCCTGATGCCTTGAGTATAGCCAGTTTTGCAGCTAACAAAGGCTGGCCTATATTGTTAAGTCCTCAAACAGCTTTACCTGAGGAAATGAAAAACTATTTGGCAGAGAAAAAACCAACAAAAGTATATATTACTGGAGGAACGGTTGTAATATCTGACAATGTAAAGTCGGAAATCAGCGCTTTACTTCCACAAGCCAGTGTTGAACGGTTAGCCGGACAAGATAGGTTCGAGACGAATGTGATTATTACGCAAACTTTTAATCCTAACCCGACGACCATATATCTAGCTACCGGTAACGGATTTGCTGATGCTTTAGCTGGAAGTGCTTTGGCAGCCAAAAATGGCGACCCAATAGTATTGATCGATTCTGCCACACTTACCTTACCAAAACCAGCAGCCAATTATTTTAGGAAGTTCTATATGGGTAAACTAAACCCTAACTTAGTTGTTTTTGGAGGCAGTAGCGTAGTTGCTAACGAAGTCCTGAAAAATTCAAGGGACTTGATAGCAGGGGTAGTGAAGGAAGATAGCATTTATACAGTAGCGGATGTCACGGCAACTATTACTCAGAATCAGGTTTATGCATTGCCAACAACGGTCCAGGCCAGGCTTTACAACAGTGAGATCATTAATGTTCCAGTTAAGTGGAATTCCATGTTTGTCGATACCAGCAGGATAGGGTCAAGTATTTATGAGGGGGTTGTAGACGGATATGGTGGTAAAGCTATTAAACTTAATCTAACGGTCAAAGAACCTATGCCCATCGCCCAATACTCTACTCACTTTGACTCAACTCTGGTCAATCGTACAGGGAACATTCGCCTGTCCGCAAATGCTCTTGATGGGAAATTATTAGCACCCAGAGAACGGTTCTCCTTTAATGAGAGCATCGGCAAGATAACTGCTGAAGCGGGTTATAAAGAGGCGCTAATCATTGAAGGAGATACCTTTATCCTGGGACTTGGAGGAGGAGTTTGCCAAGTTTCTTCTACTCTTTATAATGCCGTTCTTCTCGCCCAATTGGAAATTCTGGAAGCACACCATCATACCCTGCCTGTAGCTTATGTTCCTCCTGGGCAGGATGCAACTGTAAGCTCCCCTTTTCTAGATTTTAAATTCAGAAATAGTTCAAATTTATTTCTCTTAATCCGCAGTTTGTTGGAAGGAAACACCTTAACCTTTAAGCTTTATGAAAAGTAAGGAGAAGCTTCCTACCGTTAAGAGCAATGAATCTAAGTTCCAATTGCTCATGTTTCTTAGTCAGCCTGCTTGACAAATAATGTGATCAGATGCTAAAATGTTTAAACGTGGTGACTTCTCACCGCAACCGCTCGAATCAGGTATTAACGGGTTTTTTAGATTTTAAAAAACTGACCTGCAATGGCGAGTCTAGGGCATGGGAGGTGTAATAAAATGTACGCTGTGATTGAAACCGGTGGTAAACAGTTCCGTGTTCAAGAAGGCGACGTGATTTGCGTTGAGAAACTGGATGCTAATGTAGGAGACGCCGTGACGATCGATAAGGTTCTCCTCGTGGAAAAAGACGGTGTGGTTAATATAGGAACCCCAGTTGTAGCTGGTGCTGCAGCAGTGCTAAAAGTTGTGGAGCACGGTAAAGGGGCGAAGATAATTGTCTTCAAATTCAAGGCCAAAAAGAACTACCGACGCAAACAAGGACATCGACAACCCTACACAAAAGTTGTTGTCGAAGCGCTCCAAGCGTAAGAGCCAAAGCAGCATTCATTTCATAATCTGGTCGGATGATCAAGGGCGAATACGGGGGTTTGAGCTGTCCGGACATGCCGGATATGCAGATTCAGGTCAAGATATTGTCTGTGCGGGGGTTTCCGCACTGAGCATTGCGGCCTGTAATGGCCTGGAATATTTCCTATCGGTAGCTCCTAAAGTGCAGGAGACAGATGAACATCTCACCTGTGAGCTTGTTGGAATACCTGAGCTGGAATTGGAAAAGGCCCAGTGGATTTTGCAAACTATGACCTTAGGCATTGAACAGATACATTCGACCTACAGCCAAGACTATATTTTCATAGATCGAAGGAGGTGGACTCCATGTTAAAAATGAATCTTCAACTTTTCGCTCATAAAAAAGGGGTTGGCAGTTCACGAAATGGTCGTGATAGCAACGCTCAGCGTCTCGGTGTAAAACGTGGCGACGGCCAATTCGTAAACGCCGGTACGATTATTGTACGTCAGCGCGGCACGAAATTTCATCCCGCAAAAAACTGTGGTTTGGGTAAAGACGACACCTTATATGCTCTAATTGACGGTTATGTTAAGTTTGAGCATAAAGACCGGATGCGCAAACAAGTTAGTATTTACCCTGAGCGCACAACAATACCAGTGGCTGTAGCCCAATAAGCTGTATTTATTCACCCCTGGGTTTTCCCAGGGGTTTTTATTATACCTACTATAGTAACAATAACTCCTTTTTCTGAAGGGAGAATAGTAAGGCCACGAATTTGAGAGGAAATTGATGACGATGTCAAAAATTGAACTTGTTCTTCTGTCCGAACTTCTACAAAGGTATAGGCTCCAGAGGCATGATTTTCTGAATCACTGGCAAGTGATCATGGGTCATTTACAACTCCATCAACCGGAGAAGGCCCTGGCCTACATGAGGGAAACGATCGTAGTTCAGGAGCAAGAGCAGAAGATAGCGCTAATTCATGAACCGGCACTTGCGGCTGTTCTTTTGGGGTTGATTATCGATCTTCGGCAGAAAGGAATCCCTGCCACGCTTGACTTTCCTGAGGGGATGAAAAAGGAAGACTTTTGGCGAGATCATTGGCAAGAAGAATATGTGGAAAGGCTATACGGGTACACTAAAGAATGCTTGGAAGTGTCTTCCCAGTCACGGCTGTTATTAAACGTCACGGCTGAAGTGTATTTATTCGATGAACCGGGTGGCTTAGCTTGCCAGGTTATCTTAGCGGACGAAGAAACGGTTCTCTTTGATAGAATGCTAAAGTTAACGACAGACTCCAAATAACAGTCCTTTCCAAGAGATTTAACATTATACGAGGAGAATTAACTATGTTTATGTTTTACGATCAGGCCAAGATCTATGTTAAGGGTGGTGATGGCGGGGCAGGAGCCGTCGCCTTTCGACGGGAGAAATACGTTCCTGAAGGCGGGCCGAGTGGAGGAGACGGCGGACGCGGGGGGAATATTATTTTTATGGGAGATGAGGGTTTAAGAACTCTCGTGGATTTTCGCTATAAGCGGCATTATAAGGGGGCGCGGGGGGACCATGGGCAAGCGAAAAATATGAGCGGTCGTAGCGGGGAAGATACTATTCTGCGCATTCCGGTTGGTACGGTGGTCCTCAATGATAATACCGGTGAAACAATTGCGGATATAACCGAGCATGGACAGCATGTCGTGGTTGCCGCCGGTGGTCGGGGAGGGAGAGGTAATGCTCGTTTTATGAGTAATACCAATAAAGCCCCAACCTTGGCGGAGAACGGAGAACCTGGTGAGGAGAACTGGCTTCGTCTGGAGTTAAAGCTCTTGGCGGACGTCGGACTGGTCGGTTTCCCGAATGTGGGGAAATCAACGATTATTTCGCAAGTGTCCGCTGCCAGACCGAAGATCGCGGATTATCATTTCACTACCTTGATTCCGAATTTGGGCGTGGTCGAGCTTGAGGATGGACAGAGTTTTGTCATGGCCGATATTCCTGGACTCATTGAGGGTGCTCATGCGGGGGCGGGCTTAGGGCATGAATTTCTGCGCCATACCGAGCGAACACGTTTGCTTTTGCACGTTTTGGATATCTCGGGGTCGGAAGAACGGGATCCGCTCGAGGATTTAAGGATTATTCAGGAAGAAATACGGTTCTATAGTCCGGAGCTTGCCCAAAGACCAATGATTATTGTGGCCAACAAAATGGATATTCCGAGTGCGGAGGCTCATTTACAACGCTTGAAGGAAGCAGTGGAAGACCGTCACGAGATTTTCCCGGTGTCTGCAGCGACTGGGGAAGGATTAAAAGCCTTGATGTATCGAATTGCGCAGCTCTTACCGGATACCCCTGTTCCAGAAATTCTTAATCCTCCGGCTGATCACTTGGTTACGAAAGCGCAGTTGGGTAAGCGGTTTGAAATCCTTAAAGAAGAGGATCTATTTCTTGTTGTCGGCAAAGAAATCGAAAAACATGTGAAGATGACCTGCTTTGAGCGGGAAGCGAGTGTTTACCGTTTCCAGAATATTTTGAAAGTCATGGGGATCGATGAAGCTCTTCGTGCGCAAGGAATCAAAGAGGGGGATAAAGTCGAGATCGCCGGCGTGAGGTTCGATTGGGTTGAAGAGTAATGGCTTAGGGGGAAGAGTTAAGTGTTAACAGGTAAGCAAAAACGTTATTTAAGATCCATGGGAAATGGAATGGATCCGATTCTTCAAGTCGGTAAGGGCGGAATCACTGAAACAGTAGTCACCCAAACGAACGAGGCGTTAGAAGCTCGAGAACTCATAAAGGGCCGGGTTTTACAAAATTATTTAGAAGAACCGAAAACCGTGGCGGATGAACTGGCTGAACGCGTTCAGGCTGAGCTTGTACAAGTTATTGGGCGGAATTTCTTATTGTTTCGACCGTCAAAAAACAAGCCGGTTATTGTTTTACCATAATAAGTCGCGCTTACTGTCCCCAGTAGATTCATGGCTTGCTCATGTGTCTGTTGGGGACTTTATTTATTTATGCATGGCTTACGACGTATCTCGTGGGCCCCTTGAATATTTGAAAGCGTTATACGGGCACACTAGAATTCTTAGATGTGTCTTCCTATCAAAGAATTTGCATGGTAGTTATAGCGTGTTTGGAGGGGATACTGTGAAGAAGCCTCTTTGGTGGGGATTAGGGGTAGTGATTGTTCTGGCATTAGCCTTCGGCGGATGGTGGATTTGGGGAAGGGAGCAGTGTCCTGTGATGGTCAAAGCTGTTGCCGTCGCTCCAATGACGATACAAGAAGAGGTTTATGCGACAGGGAGCGTGGTAGCGGTCTCTCGTCAAGAGGTGCGAGTGTTAAACCCTGGTCTTGTAACAAAGGTAGCAGTGAAGAGTGGGGATTCCGTTAAAGCGGGGCAAATCCTTGTGATCCTCGATACGACTCTGACTGATGCTCAAGTCGCCCAAGCAAAGGCGAATGTTGAGGCGGCTCAAACGAACGTTGAAGCGGCGCAATCCAATTTAAATGAGCTTAAGCAATTCCAAAGCACGAGTGAAGTTGCTAGCGCCACAAGACAGGCTGAGGGTGCTCTGGCGCAAAGTAAGGCGGCTTTAAAGCAGGCCCAAGAAACGTTGAAAATTACCCAGGTACAACAGGCGCAAATGATTTACAAAGCAACTATTGATGGAACGGTTCTCGAGGTCAATGCCCAGGAGGGCAACCTCTCTCCAGTGCAACAGCCGCTTGTGTTAGTGGCAGATCTAACCCAAATGAATGTCGAGTCGAGACTGAATGAAGTTGATGCGGGTAAGGTTCAGCTTGGCGGAAAAGCGACGATCTCAAGTAAACTATTGGGAAATACGCCTGCTCAAGGAACCATTACTGGAATCTCACCCCAGGCGGTCGTAACATCAAGCGCTCAGGGGAACTCATTACCGACGGTGGGAGTAAAGATTCACATAGATCAAGTGCCTGCTGGACTAAAGCCGGGTTTTAGTGTGGATATTCAAATGATCGTGGCGACCAGGGAGGGGGTCTTGGCTGTTCCACAAGAGGTGCTCTTTCAAGAAGGGAAAAGGAACTATGTCTATCTGATCCAAGGAGGAAAACTTCTTAAGACGGAAGTAACGATTGGAATAGGTAATGATACGCATCAGGAAATAACCTCCGGTTTAAAACCCGGGGACCTGATAGTTCTTAATCCCTCCAACGAACTTTCGCAGGGTTTGGCGGTAGCACCGGATACGGGGAGTGGAGGTACATGAGCCTCTTAGAAGGTTTACGGGGGGCATTCTTCAGCTTACGGACTAATAAGCTCCGGACAGGGCTGACGATGCTCGGAATAATCATAGGGATTGCGGCAGTAATCGCAGTTGTCACCATCGGACTCGGCGGCAAAGCTGCTATCATGCAAGAGATGGAAAAAAGCGGTGTAAATTTGTTTGTGCTGTACACGAAATCTGTCGGACAGACTGGACTGGCCGAGGGAGAGCGCTTGACGATTCAGGATGGGGAAAGTTTGAGACGAGCCCTACCGCAAGTTAAAACGTTGATTCCGTCGAGTGTAGAGTATACGGCTATAGAGGGGAATCAAAAACAGTCTTCAGCCATGATCGTGGGAACGTCACCTGAATTTGCAGATCTGCGTCGCAGGGAAATTGCCAAAGGACGTTTTTTTTCGGAAGAAGAGTTTTCGGCTGATCGGCGCGTGGTTGTGATCGATCAGACCTTAGCTGAAAATTTCTTCGGCGCCGGAAATCCTCTAGGGCAGCAGGTGATTATTCAAAATGTTCCTTGCCGTGTAATAGGGGTTTTAGCCAAGGATAAGTCCGCCTTTGCCCAATTTGATGTGGGCACTAAGAATGCCTATGCCTATATTCCCTGGGGAACTTGGTCGGGTATTTTCCAGTCGGAGCGTGTCGACCAATTGGAAGGAGCGACATTCCTTGAAACTGATTTAGAAGGTACGATTTCTAGCGCCAAACGCTTACTAAACGTGCGTCACGGGACTACGAATCAGTTTGAGGCTTTTAATGTGCAGCAATTGGTGCAATCGGCTAATCAGATTACTCACATTTTAACAAGTTTTATCGGCTTGGTAGCCGGTATCTCCCTATTAGTTGGGGGGATTGGAATTATGAACATTATGTTAGTTTCTGTGACGGAACGCACGCGAGAAATTGGATTGCGCAAAGCTGTGGGAGCCAAAGAACGCGACATTTTAGTACAATTTTTATTAGAAGCGATTGGATTATCTCTTGTCGGAGGAATTGTAGGCATTGCTTTGGGGGTAGGGAGTGCGCAGATGGTGACTTATCTTTTGCACTGGCCTCCACTCTTGTCAGGCTGGGCGATTCTATTTGCGGTTTCCTTCTCTATTGGAGTGGGAATGTTCTTTGGTTTTTATCCGGCACTAAAGGCTGCCAAACTCGAACCGATAGCGGCATTGCGGTATGAATAGGGAGGTTTGCCTAAATATGATATAATTAAGATGTTCTACAGCTTTTTATAAGGGGAAGAGAAACAAACATGAACATCTTAACAGCTGAGAATTTGACAAAAAGTTACGGCGAAAAAGTACTTTTTAAGGATATTTCGTTCGGGATTGACGAAGGAGAGAAAATAGGGATAATTGGGGTTAACGGGACGGGCAAGTCCACCTTGCTTAAAATCCTGGCGGGTATGGAGTGGCCGGATCAAGGCAAAGTCACGATGGGAAATAACATGCGCCTTGAGTATCTCCCTCAAAATCCGGAGTTTGAAGATGAGGCTACGGTTTTACAGCAGATTTTTAAGGGAAATTCCCCGGTGATGAAGTTACTCAGGGAGTATGAAACGGCCGTGGAAAAGCTAAATGATGACCCGTATCAACCCCTGCTTCAACAAGCCTTGATCGCGCTGGGGCAACAGATGGATGAACTGGAAGCCTGGCAGCTTGAAAATGAGGCTAAAGCGATCCTGACTAAGCTGGGAATTTCTAAATTTGATACGCTAATCGGGACCCTATCGGGTGGGCAGAGAAAACGGGTTGCTTTGGCGAGTGCGCTCATCAACCCTACGGATATTCTGCTACTGGATGAGCCGACGAACCATATTGATAATGATACCGTGGATTGGCTGGAACAGTACTTGAATAAACGTAAAGGCGCCTTGGTCATGATTACGCACGATCGGTATTTTCTTGACCGAATCGTTGGCCGAGTATTTGAGTTGGAGCGGGGGAAGCTTTATCCTTACCCCGGAAATTATAGCCGTTACTTGGAATTGAAAGTGGAGCGGGAAGAGCAAGTCGAGGCGACCGAAAGAAAACGCCAAAGTCTCTTACGCAATGAACTCGCTTGGATGCGCAGGGGGGCCAGAGCCCGGACGACTAAGCAAAAGGCGAGGATTGAGCGTTTTGAAAAGATTCAGGCCGCTAAACCGACGGAATACCTTAATCGGATTGAGATGCCGGCAGGGGCGTCCCGCTTGGGAAAGAAAATCCTGGAATGTAAACATGTGCAAAAAGGGTTTCCAGACCATGGGGTTGTGATCGAAGATTTCAGTTACATTCTACTCAGAAATGATCGGATTGGGATTATCGGACCCAATGGGAGTGGCAAATCAACCTTTTTAAATTTGATCGCTGGTGTAATGAGCCCGGATAGCGGGAATATAGAGCTGGGCACCACAGTGAACATGGGATATTTCGCGCAGGAAAATACGTATTTGAATCCGGAGAGCCGGGTCATTGAGGAGATTAAAGCGGTGGCGGAAGTGATTCCCACTGCTGATGGCGGCTTGATTACCGCATCCCAAATGCTGGAGCGCTTCTTATTTCCTGCGGCTGCACAATGGACCCGGATTGGTAAACTCTCTGGTGGGGAAAAACGAAGACTTTATCTTTTGCGGATCTTGATGGCGGCTCCAAATGTCCTCTTGTTGGATGAGCCGACCAATGATTTGGATATTCAGACCTTGACTGTTTTAGAAGGCTATCTGGATGAATTTCCGGGCGCCGTCCTTGCAGTTTCTCATGATCGGTATTTTCTCGATAGAATTACGGAGAAGATTTTCTCTTTCCAAGGGGAGGGAAAAATTCGTTCGTACGCGGGAAATTACTCAGACTATCGGGAACAGGTGTATGCGGCAAAGCAAGCGGCTGAGCAGGCCATGAGTTTAGCCTCTTTGGCAAAAACTTTTCGCACCCCGAACGCACAGGCGGGATGGGGAGTAATTCCGGAACGGAGGAAAGAGCGCCTGCCGAAAATGACCTTTAAAGAGCAGCAAGACTATGAGCAAATCGAGGCTCAAATTGCTCAGACAGAAGAGGAACTTCAGGATAACAATCAACTTATGCATGATCTGGGCAGTGATTTTGGAAAACTAACTGAGCTGGCGGAAATTCAAAAAGCGCTGGAGAAAAAACTGGATGATATGCTGAACCGTTGGACGTATTTAAATGAGCTGGCGGAAAAAATAGCACAAAACGAGGCGCGAGGCACGAGGCGTGAGACACGAAAGCACGAACATTGAGTTTGAACCTCGTGCTTCGGACCTCGTGCTTCAAACCTCGCGCCTCGCGAAAGGAGGATTAATTTATGGATGACAAGACGCTTGAAGCGATGAAAAGAGTAGTAGAAGAGAAAAAACTGAAGAGTTCCGAACAAGGCGGACCGACGAAAGCCATGC
>NZ_JCAIJG010000055.1:17148-26481 GCF_059735615.1 Desulfosporosinus sp. Tol-M2 | reverse complement strand
AGGAACAGGAAACGAAATAAGAATAGTACTTCCACAGGAACGGCAGGCTTTAGCGTCTTTCTGGACTTTAATAATTGGAGGGAATTAGATATTATACAGGCTTTCCCCGATAAATTCACGCAAGATGGAGTTAAATGGTATCCTATTTGTTTCCAGGGGGGTAAAGAAAGAGAGCATACGAAGCAATAGGGTAGTTCCTTGGTGATTGAAACTATTTTGGGGAATGGCTTTTAATAAAGGTTCGGCGTAGGGGCGGAGGGCATTTAGCTCATATAAAAGACTGGAGTTAAACATAATATCAGCTTCTTCTTGATAAGGGAAAAGAATAGTATTTTCACTTCGGCGAACGCTGCTCCATTGGGATAGAGTTTGTTCGGGATCAATTCCCCTGGCTCTGTTATCCCTAACTATCCGGCGTATTAAGCGTACTTCGGTGGTAGGTATTCTATTATATGAATCGATGTTAGATTGAAAAAGAGCGCTGATATAAATCTTAAAAAGTTTATTACGATCCAAAGAAGGAAGTAAACGCGGATTAAGACCGTGAATTCCTTCGATGATCAAAATCTCATTAGGATTAAGATTCATCTCGATTCCTCGTGGACGCCGGCTGCCTGAAATAAAATCGTAAATTGGTGTTTCGACAAATCCCCCTTTGATTAAAGTGTCAAGATGGGTAGCTAAAAGTGGCAGGTCTAAAGCTTCAAAAGCATCAAAGTCGTATTGTCCATCAGAATCAAGGGGTGTTTTGTCACGTGAAAGGAAATAATTATCCATGGAGAGTGCCACAGGACGTAAGCCGTTAACCCTTAATTGGGTGGATAATCGTTGGGCAAAGGTCGTTTTTCCGGAAGATGATGGTCCGGCAATCAGGATAACGCGGACATGCTTTCGTTGTTCAAAAATACGATCGGCGATTAATGAAATCTTTTTTTCATGCAGAGCTTCGGCTAAACTTATCAATTCATTCGAACGCTTAGCGGAGATAACCGCATTGACATCTCCTACTTCTGCCAGATGAAGATTTTCTACCCAACGTTGGGCTTCGGAATAAGTAGCGGATAGCTTTTCGGGTGGAACATATAGAGGACAGGCATCGGAATTGTTTAACGTATTATAGAGAAGAATGAACCCCGGCGGATAAGCAACCAACCCACATTGGTGAACAGCACCTGAACGATCAAATACTGAAAAGAGGGATTTTAGTTCCTGACCGTTTAGTTGGCAGTGAATAAACCCATCATCTCCTTGTCGATGGTAAATGGGCATATCTTCTTTTACCCATTTGGTAAGTCGTTCTTCAATTTTTCTAACCTCACGCGGGGAAACCGAAGAGTTTTCAAATTCGCAATATATTCCATCTGGAATGGAGTGCATGATTTTCAGTTGTTCATCAGGGAACAATTCCTTGATGGTTAAGATCAATCCCAGAACTAAGCTTTGACGGTTGCTAGTGTTTCGGCGGTAAGAAGTATACGACAATATTTGTTCACCTGACTTTCCTTAAGATAAGATAAATTAAAAATTGGGAATCGGTTTCCTGTATATGCTACCATACTTATCTTGAAAAAGACAAAGGATGATAATAAGGACATGGGCGGATTTGGTGTTTTGAGTTATGGCACGGTCTAACTGCGGCTTTAAAGACATAAGAATCTACCAGTAATAATATGTATACCTTGCCTTTAACAAAAAAGAGCTGTATACTAGCTATGTTATTGTCAATGACTATGACTAGGGCTGGGGGGGATGTAGGCAACGACGATACAGTTACTATTGGCAGATCAAGAGAAAGGAGGTAGGAAATGGCCCACGGAACTTTTGGTACCGCAATAAACTGCATGGATGGCAGAACACAGTTGCCTGTAAATGAATACTTAAGAAACCGTTTTAAGCTTGAATTTATTGATACCATTACCGAACCAGGGCCGGTAAAAATCTTGGCGGAAAATTTGGCTGGGGTAGCTTCAATCGAACAAAGGGTAAAAATCTCAGTAGAGGCGCACGGTTCAAAGTTAATCTCTGTGGTGGCTCATCATGATTGCGCAGGCAATCCGGTGCCAAAGGAAATACAATTAAAGCAACTGGAGGCTGCGCTTAAAACTATTCGCGCTTGGAATTATACAGTTCAGTGTATCGGTTTATGGGTGGATGAGAAATGGCAGGTTGTGCCTGTGGAGTGATTTGGCGGGGATAAACCAGACTGGTTGGCTTTGCCTAATCTAAGACAGGTGTTATGGGAAGAAAAGGACCAGCTATCATAACTTAATTTGTTAGAACTAAAAAAATTTGAAAGGCAGGGGAAGAATTTGTCCGAGAAAGTCATGAATCGCTGGATTGTAGTAATCGGTGCCTTATTAATTCAGGTTGCCTTGGGAGCGATATATATCTGGAGTGTGTTTAAAGGGCCTTTGATGAAGCAGTTTAAATGGGATGCTGCGTCTACTAATTTAACGCTATCCATCACTCTGTTGGTTTTCGCTATTGGAACCGTGGTTTTCGGGAAACTTCAGGATAAAATTGGCCCCACGAAAGTAGCCACTCTGGGTGGGATATTATTAATCGCAGGATTTCTTTTAGCCAGTAAGACGACTACTGTTGGCTGGCTCTATCTGACTTTTGGGGTATTAGGCGGCGCTGGTATCGGTGCCGGGTATGTCTGCCCGATTGCAACCTGCGTCAAATGGTTTCCGGACAAAAAAGGTCTTATTACCGGCCTGGCTGTGGCTGGTTTCGGTGCCGGCGGACTAGTATTTGCCCCGATAGCTAAAAATTTAATCGCCCAGGTTGGTATTTTAAGTACCTTTGCTTATCTGGGAGTTATTTTGGGAGTTTGTGTAATTATCGGTGCTCAGTTCCTGAAAAATCCGCCTCCCGGTTATAAGCCTGCCGGCTGGAACCCACCGGCGACAGTGGCTGGAAAAGCATCCGCCAATGATTTTACGACTGGCGAAATGGTTAAAACACCTCAGTTCTATCTTGTCTGGGTTTCCTATCTTTTCGGTGCCGCTGCCGGCTTAATGATCATCGGCAATGCTTCGCCGATTGCTCAGGCACAAGGGCTTAGTCTAGCCGCTGCCACCTCTGCGGTCATGGCTTTGTCTGTGTTCAATTCAGTCGGGCGAATTCTCTGGGGTGTGGTTTCCGATAAAGTGGGCCGTACCAAGACTTTGATGGTGCTCTTTGTGATTTGCGGGCTCACCATGCTTTGTCTGAAGATGCTCACGGGAACTTCGATCTTAATCGGCATATGCTTGATCGGGCTCTGTTTCGGTGGCTTCCTTGCATTATATCCTTCGCTTACTGCCGACTATTTCGGTACCAAGAACTTGGGCATGAACTACGGTTCGGTTTTTATGGCCTACGGTATTGCCGGAGTCGGTGGTCCGATGCTCTATGATTTAATGAAAAGCCCGGTGGCCGGTCAGTTAAGCACCACCCCGCTGATGGTTTCCGGAATACTTTGCTTTGTCAGCTTGGTATTAATTATTTTGACCAAACCGCCGGTTAAAGCTTAATGTTTTACTGAGCATAATAGATAGTATAAGTTTTGCGATCCATAAGTACAACGAAGGTTTGCGCCAAAAGCTTGGCGCAAATCAGTTTATTAAATGATTTAGAATAACATTAAATAAATTTGAATGTATGAAGGGGCTCAGGTGAGCCTCTTTTCCATAGTGCGTCCGGGTATAAATCAGTATGTCATGATCAGAGGTATAATAAACATTTCGGCAGAAATTCTTGATATTATTTTTAAAATAAACTATAATAGCAAGAGTGAAGTTTTGTGCTGCAGAGTTTAAGAAATATATGGGGGGGATGCATTTAAGGCCGTTTTATTTAAATGGTTTATTATTTCTTTTACAATACTATTAAGCCTCGGCATGAAAAAACAAAGCATAAGAAAGCCTAAGAAAGCAATTAGCATTTACTAATTAGCAATTAAACTGGAGGGAAAAACATGGCAGACGACTTCGGTAGTGTAAAATCAATGATGGTTGAGAACAGGGTTTTTGCTCCGTCAGCGGAATTTTCCGAAAAAGCGTGGGTTAAGAGCCGGGCACAGTATGATGAAATGTATAAGAAATCGATCGAAAAACCGGATGAGTTCTGGGCGGAGATGGCGGACAAGCTTACCTGGTTTAAGAAATGGGACAAAGTTGAAGAGTTTGATTTCACCAATGATATCTTTGTTCGTTACTTCCAGGGTGGGCAGATTAACGTTTCTTACAATTGTTTGGACGTTCATCTGAATACCGTGCGCAAAAATAAAGCCGCTATTATCTGGCAGGGCGAGCCGGTTGAAGAAAGCAGAACCTTTACTTACCAGCAACTGCATTATGAAGTATGTAAATTTGCCAACGTCTTAAAGAGTCAGGGCGTAAAAAGGGGTGACCGGGTTACTATTTACCTGCCGATGATTCCGGAACTGGCTATTGCTATGTTAGCTTGCACCCGGATTGGCGCCATCCACTGCATAGTTTTCGGCGGATTTAGCGCCGAAGCGATTCGGGACAGAGTTATGGACAGCAAATCGGATCTTCTTATCACCAACAACTTCGGCTACAGGTCTGGAAAATTGCTCGGCAGTAAAGATGTTGCCGATGCGGCTATGGACATGTGTCCGAATGTCAAAAAATGCATCGTAGTCAGAAGAATTGACAAGGACTGCAACATGGTCGCCGGACGCGATGTGTATTGGAACGAATTAATGGCTACGGCGTCTCCTGTTTGCGAAGCTGAAAAAATGGAGGCGGAAGATCCGCTATTCATTCTTTACACAAGCGGCAGCACCGGAAAGCCTAAGGGCGTTCTGCACACCACCGGTGGTTATCTGACATATGCCAACTGTACGGTTAAGCATATTTTTGATGTCAAAGACGAGGATGTTTACTGGTGCACAGCGGATATCGGCTGGGTGACCGGACATACTTATATTGTTTACGGACCACTCTCCAATGGGGCTACTTCCTTGATGTTTGAAGGCGTACCTAATTTCCCGCAGCCGGATAGGTTCTGGGAAATCGTTGAGAAGTTTAAGGTAAATATATTCTACACTGCTCCTACCGCTCTGCGTGCCATGATGAAGGACGGGGATAAGTGGCCTCTGGGCAGAGATATCAGCTCGCTGCGTCTCTTGGGTTCCGTAGGGGAACCTATCAACCCTGAAGCCTGGATGTGGTATTATAACGTAATCGGCAAGGAAAGGTGCCCAATCGTCGACACATGGTGGCAGACCGAAACAGGCGGTATTTTAATTACCCCGCTACCAGGAGCAATCTCCATCAAACCCGGTTCCGCAACCGTACCATTCTTCGGCGTAAAACCCAAGATTATCCAACAGGATGGCAGCGAATCTCCAATCAATGAAGGCGGCTATTTAGTGCTTGAGAAACCATGGCCCGGCATTATGCGAGGGGTTTATGGGGATCCTGACAGATTCAAGATGACTTATTTCTCGCAGTATCCCGGATATTATTTCAGTGGCGACGGCGCTCGCAAGGACGAGGATGGCTGTTTCTGGTTGATGGGCCGCGTGGATGACGTTATTAACGTTTCCGGACACCGTATGGGTACGGCTGAAGTGGAAAGCGCTCTGGTTGCGCACGCAGCTGTCGCCGAAGCGGCTGTTGTCGGTTACCCGCATGACATTAAAGGCGAAGGCATTTACGCTTACGTAACCCTGAAGACCGGTGTTGAGGCTACCGATGCTCTGAGAAAAGAGCTTGTTGTCCATGTGCGGAAAGAAATTGGACCTATTGCTGCACCGGATAAAATTCAATGGGCTCCTGGTCTGCCCAAAACCAGAAGCGGCAAAATTATGAGACGTATTTTGAGAAAGATTGCCTCCGGCGAAATTGACCAACTTGGCGATACCACAACTCTGGCCGATCCCTCCGTGGTTGATAACCTTGTAGCCACAAGACAGTAGAACTGTTGCCTAGTATAGAGAATAATTAAATTAGCTTAATCTAATCGTCAGATCACCAAGTAATCGCATTTGCAAGATGCGTTATTTGGTGATTTTTTTTGGGAGGCTTTCTTTTTAAGAGAGGGTGGAGGATTATATGAACAGTGACTTTATAAATTATTAGTATAAATATCTTTCTTCTATGTATAATAACTGGAAATTGATTTATCAAGTTTTTTACTTGTCTGTTTTTTTTAATAAAAGGTTTCGCTTAGGTTGCAGATGTCCGATAGATGTGCTATATTAGTAACAGGAAATTTGTAGGGATTGTTGGTAAGGAGTGGGTTCTAGCCCGCTCCTTCGTTTGTCCAAACCGGGCCTGAAGTACAACTCCGGGTCATTTTCGTCAGACTATATAGAATACGTTCTTAACCGCAGTTAAAGGAGCGAGTTCACATGAATGAAGCAATGGAACATCGGATAGGGTTACTGGTAGAGCCAATCGTTAGAAAAAAAGGACTCGAACTGGTGGATGTGGAGTACATAAGGGAAGGTGCACATTGGTATTTGCGTCTGTATATTGATAAAGACGGTGGCGTGGACATGGATGATTGTTCAGGAGTAAGTCATCTGGTGAGTGAAATGCTTGATCAACAAAATCCAATTCCACAGGCCTATATGCTGGAAGTGTCGTCTCCTGGGCTGGAACGTCCCCTGAAAAAAGAAGAGGACTTTATCCGTTTTCAAGGAAGGTTGGTTACGGTGCACACGACTTCCCCGTTCCAAGGGTATAAGGAGTTTTCTGGGAATCTGATTGGATTGATAAACGATGAAATCGTTTTGGAATATGAATGTAAGCGTATGGCAATTCCACGCGCCTTGGCAAAAAAAATTCATTTGGCACTGGATTTTTAGTTTTTTCTTTATGTACAATAGATTGAGGAGGAAAATGGAAAAATGAATATGGAGTTCATCGAGGCCCTTCACGAGTTAGAAAAAGGACGGGGAATTTCTACAGAGGTTCTATTCGAGGCAATTGAGGCAGCACTGATTTCCGCATACAAAAAGAATTTCGGATCATTGCAAAATGTCCGGGTTCTTATTGATCGTTTATCTGGTGAGTTTAAAGTGTATGCCCGCAAAACCGTTGTTGAAACCGTGGAGGATGCTCGGACTCAAGTCGGATTGGAGGATGCGCGTAAACTCGATCCTAATTATCAACTTGAAGACATCGTGGAATATGAAGTAACCCCACGTGAATTTGGACGGATAGCAGCTCAAACAGCAAAGCAGGTCGTTGTTCAGCGCATTAGAGAAGCTGAGCGCGGCATGATTTATAATGAATATGTTAATCGTGAAGGAGATATTGTGACCGGGGTTGTTCAACGATATGAACAGAAGAATGTGATTGTAGATTTAGGTAAGGTAGAAGCAGTACTTCCTGCCCAGGAACAAATCCCTAGAGAAGTGTATCAATCCTTTGAGCGGATTAAAACGTATGTCGTGGAGGTTAAAAAAACCACTAAGGGGCCGCAAATTATGTTGTCCCGAACTCATCCCGGACTGATTAAGCGCTTGTTTGAGCTTGAAGTGCCAGAAATTCACGATGGCGTCGTTGAAATTAAAGGTGTTTCCCGTGAAGCGGGTGCTCGTTCCAAAATTGCCGTTTATTCACGTGATTTAAATGTCGATCCTGTTGGAGCATGTGTTGGGCCAAAGGGGGCTCGTGTTCAAACCATCGTCACAGAGTTAAAAGGAGAAAAGATTGATATTGTAAACTACTCTACGGATCCTCAAGAGTTTGTGGCGAATGCCCTTTCTCCTGCTAAAGTTGTGGGAGTTTATCCTAAACTCAATGAGAAAGTTGCCATTGTCGTGGTTCCTGACTATCAACTTTCCTTGGCGATTGGGAAAGAGGGACAAAACGCTCGTCTAGCGGCGAAACTCACGGGGTGGAAGATTGACATCAAAAGTGAATCCCAAGCTAATACGCCAAATGTCATTCCTCAAGTACTGCAAGAAGACTATGAAACTTACGACGAGTATGAGGAATACTCAGATTATGATGAATTCGTTGAAATAGACAACTACCAGGAATACGAGGAAAGCGGACAAAGTATCGAAAATGGACATACTTATGTAAACGAAGAAAATAACGAAGACGAGATTTATCAAGTTTATGATGGAAATTATACATACAATAATGATGAATCTTATGACGCTGAGTTTTCTAATAACGAAGTCACTCAGAAAGTTACTAAAAAAGCTCCACGCGAGATATTGAAGGATTTAGATACGGATGAAAGAGATGAGGAGAAAAAGCAGAAAGGGAAGGGGGTAAGCGTATGAAAACACGAAAAGTTCCGCTGCGGATGTGTTTGGGCTGTCAGCAGATGAAGCCCAAGAAAGAACTCTATAGAATTGTTAGAACTCCGGAAGGAGCCGTTGAACTCGATCCAACCGGAAAACGGAATGGACGTGGTGCATATCTTTGCCCTGACTTAATCTGTTTTCAAACTGCGGTTAAAGAACGTCGATTTCGGAAGGCTTTCGGAGTTGATGTTGATCCGGAAGTATTTGCACACCTGGAAGGGAAGATTTCTACGTGAATACACGTATCCAGTCATTAATAGGGATCGCTCGCCGAGCAGGTAAAATTGCTACAGGTAATGCTCAGGTTGAAGCTATGTTGAAAAAAAGAAAAGGATTTCTGCTTATCATGGCGGAGGATGCTCCTGGTGCTCAGAAAAGATACAAACAGTGGGCGGGTGATTCAAAACTACCAATCTTGGTGACTGGAACGAAATTGGAACTTGGACATTCAATAGGACTTTCACCGCGTTCAGCAGTGCTTATTTTAGATCAAGGGTTTGCTAAGGCTATTTTACTAGCAAGGAGCTGATGCTTGGAACGGAATGGGAGAGACGATTATGTGGGGGTGGTTAAATGAGTATTCGTGTTCATGAATTAGCAAAAGAATTGAACTTAAGTAGTAAAGAAGTGATGACAAGGCTCGGGGCTATAGGAACAGATGTGAAAAATCATTTAAGTGCGGTCGATCAGAAAGATGCAGATCTTTTACGGAAACAACTGAAAGGAAAGGAGATTAATTTGGATCATCCTGAACCCACAAATACTGAAGAAGCAAGGCCAATTACATCCGAATCCGTGCAAGAAGGACTGCCGAAACTACCCCTTCCAGAAATAGAAGGACGTCCGCAAGAACCACGCCAAGGAGTAGGAGGACAGCCGCAAGTACCACGCCCAAGAATGGAAGGACGCCCGCAAGCACTACGCTCAGGAATAGAAGGACGCCCGCAGGGGCCACGACCGGGATATCAAGGACGCCCGCAAGAACCACGACCGGGATACCAGGGACAACCGCGGGGACCACGACCGGGATACCAGGGACAGCCGCAGGG
>NZ_JCAIJG010000055.1:0-17107 GCF_059735615.1 Desulfosporosinus sp. Tol-M2 | reverse complement strand
TCAGCCGCAGGGACCACGTCCAGGATATCAAGGGCAGCAGGGTACTCGCCCGGGAATGCCCGCACGAGCTGGGGTAGGTGTTCCGACGACGCCAACGATTACTGAGCAACCCAAGCGGCAGCTACCGGCTACTAAGAAAGCCCAGGACAAAGCCTATGAACGGAAACGTGAATTAGAAAAGGAAAAAGAAAATACGATCCGTTCACCACATCGACGTTTTCAGAAGCAGCCTAAAAAAGAAGTTCGGGATACGACGCCAAAACACATTGTGATTCAGGAAGCGATTTCAGTCCAGGATTTAGCTGCTAAAATGAGCCGTAAGGTGGGAGAGCTGATTAAACACCTTATGACTCTGGGCGTAATGGCTACCATTAATCAAGAGTTGGACGCGGAAACAGCAACAATCTTAGCAGGTGAGATGGGTGTTACAGTTGAGGTAAAAGCAGAGAAATCAATGGCTGTTATTGAAGAAATCGTAGATGATCCGGAAGACCTTGTTTTTCGCCCGCCGGTAGTAACCGTAATGGGACATGTTGATCATGGAAAAACGTCGCTCTTGGATGCCATTCGTACCACGCATGTGACGGCTTCGGAAGCCGGTGGAATTACTCAGCATATCGGAGCGTATCAAGTTGAAATCAACGGTCAAAAAATTACGTTTTTAGATACACCTGGACATGAGGCCTTCACAGCAATGCGTGCTCGAGGTGCCCAAGTCACGGATATTGCAGTTTTGGTGGTAGCTGCGGATGATGGAGTCATGCCTCAAACTATAGAGGCCATTAATCACGCCAAAGCGGCTGAGGTTCCCATCATTGTAGCTATTAATAAAATAGATAAAGAAAATGCAGCTCCGGAAAAAGTTAAACAAGAACTGACAGAGTACGGTCTTGTGGTTGAAGAATGGGGCGGAGAAACCATTGCCGTTCCTGTATCCGCAAAAAGTAATCTAAACATCGAAAAACTACTTGAAATGATTCTGCTTGTCGCAGAAGTTCGGGATTATAAAGCAAATCCGAAACGTCCGGCCACAGGAACCGTCATCGAAGCTGAATTGGATAAGGGTAAGGGACCGATCGCCACAGTTCTCGTTTCCAAGGGTACGCTCACTATTGGGGATGTTGTGGTAGCAGGCTGTGCATTTGGGAGAATTAAGGCCATGGTGGATGATAAAGGGCGACGTGTTAAAAAAGCAGGCCCATCCATGCCGGTTGAGGTTCAGGGCTTATCCGAAGTGCCTGAAGCGGGAGAATTGTTCTATGTTGTCGCGGACGAAAAATTGGCTCGACAAATAACTTCTGCCCGTATTGCTGTGCGTCGAGTTGAGGATTCCAAAAAAACCGCCGTTAAAGTTAGCTTGGAAGATCTTTTTGACAGGATCAAAGAGGGTGAAATCAAAGAATTAAATATTATTATTAAAGCAGACGTCCAAGGGTCGGTTGAGGCTTTACGACAGTCACTTCTTAGGCTTTCGACGGGTGAGGTACGCGTCAACCCAATCCATGGCGGAGTCGGGGCTATTAATAAAAACGATATCATGCTAGCCTCTGCCTCAAATGCTATTATAATAGGCTTTAATGTTCGGCCGGACTCCAATACGAAGGCTACGGCTGAACTGGAGGGCGTTGATCTGCGTTTGTATCGAGTTATATATGATGCTATTGAAGATGTCAAAGCGGCTATGACTGGTCTGCTTGATCCTACATTTAAAGAAGTTGATTTAGGTAAAGTTAAAGTGCGTGCAGTCTTTAAAGTCCCTAAAGCGGGAACCGTTGCCGGTTGTATGGTGACCGAAGGAAAGATTGTCCGTTCGGCTAAAGTGCGTGTTATGCGGGATGGTATCGTTATTCATGAAGGAGTAATGGAATCTCTGCGACGCTTTAAGGATGATGTTAAAGAGGTTGCCGAGGGTTATGAATGTGGAATTGGCATCGAGAAATTCAATGATCTTAAAGAAGGCGACATCATTGAAGCGTTTGTGATGGAAGAAGTCAAGCGCACATTATAGTAAGGTGCATGAAAGAAAATGACAAGCCAAAGATGACTTCTCCAGAGGTCGGATAACAGAGGCCAGAGATCAGAGATCAGGAAGGAATACAATGATCTGATACATCCGGCTTCTGACCTCTGACTTCTGAGTTTAGGTGAATATGCCGACGCAGTATGACACAAAATAGACTGGCATACTGACTTGTAAGTTTCTTGAATGTGCCCATATCGGTCCTGGAGGGATAAACATGTCAAAACATCGACCTAATCGTTTAGCTGAAACGCTCAAAGAAGAAATTTCTCAACTCATTCGGGTGGAACTAAAAGATCCTCGCCTTGGATTTGTAACTTTGACAGATGTAGAGGTTGCGGGCGATCTGGCTCACGCGAAAGTGTATGTTAGTGTTCTGGGGACTGAGGATGAAGTGAAAACATCCTTGGATGTGTTGAATCGGGCAGCAGGGTTTGTACGATGTGAAATTGGGAAGCGCATAAGACTCCGTCACGTTCCAACAATCGTTTTTGTATACGATCCCTCCATAGAACAAGGTGCACACATAGCGAAGTTGTTGAGGGATGTTGGAGTTGTTAACGATACAGGTAAGGATGAATCACATGAATAATGAAAATAATTCTGAAGAGATAATTGAAATATTAAGAAAAGCGCCAAAAGTGGCGCTTTTCTCCCATGTTTCGCCGGATGGAGATTGTATCGGGTCTATGTTGGCAATTGGACGGGCTTTAGAGAAAATAGGAAAAGAAGTATCTTTTTATAATCCGGATCCCTTGCCAGGCTATTTAGCGTTTTTACCAGGTTATTCCAGGATCAGACAGGAGCTTCCTTGCCCCCAACCGAAGATCTTATTGTTTGTGGACTGTTCGGATTTGGGGCGCGTTAATATGACCCGGTCCGAAATTTATGGAGACAGTATTGTACTTAACTTAGATCACCACATCTCAAATCTGTTCTTTGGGGACTTTAACTGGGTTGATGCTCAAGCCAGCGCAGTCGGAGAAGTTGCGCTGACGCTTATAAAACGGTTGGGTGTGGAAATTGATGGGGACATGGCCACTAATCTCTACACAGCGATTATGACGGATTCAGGCTGCTTTGAGTATAGTAATACAACGGCTCAAACACATCGTTTAACTGCAGACCTATTAGATAAAGGCGTGGATTTGTTAAGCATACACAATAACATATTTAACCAAAAGCCCCTTGCTCAGATCAAGTTACTTGCATGTGCCCTGAACGGATTAGAAATCCATGCGGATGGGCGGTTGGCAATAATGACTTTAAGCGCCGAAGATTTTCAAGAAAGTGGTGCAGAGCAGGAGTTGAGTGAGGGACTGGTTAATCACGCCCGGAGTATTGCCGGTGTTGAGGTAGCAGTACTTCTGAAAGAGGTTGGCCCAGAGATTAAAGGGGCTCTGCGTTCTAATCTTTGGCTGAATGTCAATGAAATTGCTGCCCGGTTTGGGGGCGGAGGACACCAGCGGGCTGCGGGATGTACTTTTGGAACTCCGATGGCTGAGGCCAAACAATGCATAACTACCGCGATTGAGGAGGCGTTAAGGATTGGAAGGGATCATTAACGTCCTTAAACCACCAGGAATGACATCTTCTGATGTTGTTGTCTGGATGCGAAGAGTGTTAAAGACTAAAAAAATCGGCCACACAGGGACGCTTGATCCTGGGGTGGCTGGAGTTTTACCACTTTGCGTAGGTAAGGGAACACGTTTGGCAGAATACATAACAGAGCAAGGGAAAGCTTACCTTGCCGAGGTTACGTTTGGAGTTACGACAGATACTCAGGATGCATTCGGTAAAGAGGTTTATCGGACTAAACCAGATTTGAAACAGAGTGATCTGGAACGGGTAATACCGAATTTTTTAGGTAAATTATTACAGAAGCCTCCGATGTATTCGTCAGTTCGGAAAAAAGGAAAACACCTATATGAATATGCCCGCCAAGGGTTATCGATTGAGAGAACGCCACGCGAGGTATTTATTTATAATTTAAAACTGGTAAAATGGTATCAAGGGGAGTTTCCTCGGGCAATTTTAAATATTGAGTGCTCAAAAGGAACATACATACGGACAATCAGTCATGATCTTGGACAGACATTGGGCTGTGGGGCGCATATGTCTAATTTATTGCGCATTCGTTCCGGTCCGTTTAAGATCCGGGAGAGCTGGACACTTGAAGAGATTGAAGAGGCGGTCCGCATGTCAGCTTATGCCTTTTTACTTCCGCTGACAACCGGAATCGATCTGCCACGTGTATTTTTATCAGCCGCTCGTGCCAATGCTTTTCGGCATGGCTTGCCTACCAGGCGCGAACAGATCGCGAGGTTCGAGGTTCGAGGTGCGACGTTCGAAGGTTGTGGTACGCAGTTCGAGCCTAGCTCCAGCGTTCAAACCACGGACCGCGAACCTCGTACTTTGCCCTTCACGTGCGAAAATGATAGTGCGCAGCCGGTAACTAGATCCGGCGTTCGAACCCCGAACCTCGTACCTCGAATCATACATGGGTTCGATTCGACGTTGGACGTTCATGGCGCGCAGTTCGATCCTAAAACTTGCGTTCGAACCTCGAACCCCGAATCCCGAACCTCGAAATATGTCCAGGTTATTGAGGACGGAGAATTGATTGGAATTGGGGTTTGGCGAGGGGAAAGCCTTTTCCCACACAAAGTTTTTGGATGATACTAAGTTGCTTTATTTAGGAGGTCAAATCCGTGCAAGTTCGAACAAGTCTGCTTACAAACAAACAATCCTGTGTTTTAGCGTTAGGTAATTTCGATGGAGTACACCTGGGACATCGTCGCTTGCTTGAACTTGGATCAAAACAAGCTGTGCGTTTAGGGGTGGAGCTTTCTGTTTTGATTTTTGAGCCTCATCCACTTAAGGTGTTATTCCCCGAACGAGAGATAAAGCTGTTATCGACAACCGAAGAGCGGTTACTCTATTTAGAAACTATTGGAGTCCAAACCGTCCACCTTTTACCGTTTACGAGGAAGATGGCGAACACTTCCCCAGAACAATTTGTGGAAGAGATTCTTCTTCCCCTCGGGGTGATTCATGTTGTGGTCGGTTTTAATTATTCATTTGGCGCCCAAGGAAGAGGAAATCCCGAATTGATTCAAGCATTAGGGAAGAAGCATGGATTTGGAGTTAGTGTCCTTCAGGCGCAAATGATTGATGGACAGGTGATTTCTTCGAGCAGTATTCGTAAAGCATTACTTCACGGGGACATTATATTGGCCGGCTCTTTACTGGGGCGCCCTCCTTGCCTTCGTGGGACTGTCGTACATGGGGAAGAACGCGGGCGTCAGCTGGGTTATCCGACGGCTAATATTCTCCCTGCAGAAGACTATTTAATACCAAAACGAGGAGTATACGCGGTTTGGGCTTTTCTAGATGGAAAGCGCGTGTCAGGGATGATGAACATTGGCATGAAACCAACTTTTCACGATTTGTATACGACAATGGTCGAGGTTCATTTCTTTGATTTTACCGCAGATCTGTACGGGAGTGAGATCGAGGTTCACATAGTTGAACGTTTGCGTGATGAACGCAAATTTAATGGCGTCAACGAACTTTTGATGCAGCTAAAAAAAGACAGAGTTAGTGCAGAATCTGCTCTGCGAGAAATCTTCATTTAGTTGAACAACTTTACAAAAACTTTTATACCATGTATACTATTTTAGGAACTGTGAGGTCCCGCTGACTCGGATTGAGTGACTCTCCAACGTCAATCTGGGCGGTTGGGAATTATAAAAAAATGGAGGAAATATATTATGATGACACCTGAGAGAAAGCAAGAGATTATCCAAAAGCATGCTCGAAAAGAAGGAGACACGGGGTCTCCGGAAGTGCAAATCGCGCTTCTCACTGAACGGATTATATATTTAACAGAACATTTTAAGACGCATAAGAAAGACCACCATTCTAGACGGGGTCTTTTAAAAATGGTTGGTTCGAGGCGTGCATTGTTGACATATTTAAAAAATGTCGATATTGAACGTTATCGGAATCTTATTGCTGAACTTGGTCTGCGGAAATAACTTAATTTGAGAGCAATCTGAAGCGGATCTAAATGATCCGCTTCTTTAAGTCCAACACTCTAATCAAGTTTGATAGTCTAATCAAGATTATTTTGAAGAAGAGTTTTATTAAGTTATTTGCAGGAAATAATAATAATATGTCGAAGAGGAAACAAGTTGAGGAAAGAATGATTGTAAGTTATAAGGAGGTTTCATTGTGAAACAACAAATATTTGAAAAGTCACTCACGGTCGGTGGGAGAGTCATGACTTTCCAAACTGGGAAAATTGGTAAACAAGCGGGAGGCGCGATTTTTCTCAGCTATGGGGATACAGTGGTTTCTGCGTTTGCTACATGCAGTGGCGCACCCCGGGAAGGAATTGATTTCTTTCCCTTGACCGTTGAGTTTGAAGAGCGTATGTATGCCGCAGGTAAAATTCCAGGCGGATTTATTAAACGTGAAGGAAGGGCGAGTGAGAAGGCTACTTTATCTGCTCGTTTAATTGACCGTCCAATTCGTCCGTTGTTTCCGCAAGGGTTTCGTAATGAAGTCCAGGTAGTGGCGGCGGTTATGTCTGTTGATCAGGACTGTGCGACAGATATCACAGCAATAAATGCAGCATCCGCAGCGTTAACCATATCTGACATTCCCTTCGAAGGTCCTATTGCTGCTGTTACAGTTGGACTTATTGAAGATGAATACATTATCAATCCTACCATTGAACAAACTGCTAAAAGCCGGATGCTTCTTACGGTAGCAGGGACAGTAGAGGCCGTTATGATGGTAGAAGCCGGTGCTCATGAAGTACCTGAGGATCAAATATTAGAGGCAATAATGTTTGGACATACGGAAGTTAAAAAGATTGCTGAGTTTATAGCAGACTATCGTGGGGAAGCTTTTACTTTGGGATTAGCTAAAGAGAAAGAGGAGGTAAAGCCTACCAACATTCAAGACCAAATTGCGGAAGCCGTAAAAGCCCATACTTATAGCAAATTGGATGAGGCAGTCCGTGTAGAAGAGAAGAAAGCACGGGAGAGCGCGATTGACGAAGTTAAAGCGGAAGCCTTAAGCTATTTTGCAGCCGAGTTTCCGGAAGATACCAAAGTAATTAAGGCGGTACTGGAAGACATTGTGCACCTGATTGTGCGTAAATTGATTACGGATGAGCATATTCGTCCGGATGGTCGGGAAGTGGATGAAGTTCGCCCTCTCAGTGTCGAAGTGGGAATTCTACCACGCACACATGGAACGGGGCTCTTTACACGGGGTCAAACCCAGGTACTAACTGTGACGACGCTGGGGGCCGCCAGAGATGAACAAATACTTGATGGTTTAGGTTTAGAACGGTCGAAACGTTATATACATCACTATAATTTTCCACCCTACAGTGTTGGAGAAATCAAAATGATGCGTGGACCATCTCGCAGGGATATAGGGCATGGCGCTCTGGCAGAAAGAGCTTTGCTCCCTGTTCTGCCGGATGAAAACGAGTTTCCTTATACGATTCGTTTGGTTTCTGAGGTCTTGGAGTCCAATGGTTCGAGCTCGATGGCCTCAGTTTGTGGAAGTACCCTTTCGATGATGGATGCAGGTGTTCCCATTACAGCTCCGGTGGCCGGCATTGCAATGGGACTCATCAAGGAAGAGGATAACATTGCGATCCTTACGGATATCCAAGGCTTAGAAGATCATTTTGGGGATATGGATTTCAAAGTTGCCGGAACGAGCAAAGGAATCACGGCTTTGCAGATGGATATTAAGATTAAGGGTGTGTCCCGGGAGATTTTATTGAAAGCCTTAACCCAAGCCAAAGCAGGACGGCTATTTATCCTGGATAAAATGGTGAATGTCATAGACAAACCACGCGAGGAACTTTCTCCTTATGCACCAAGAATTATCACAGCGTCAATTCATCCGGATAAGATTCGTGATGTTATTGGACCCGGCGGGAAAACAATTAAGAAGATTGTTGAGCAAACGGGAGTCACAATTGACATCGAGGATGACGGCCGCGTCTTTATATCTTCTGTTGGTGGGGAGAGTGGCGAACAGGCCCTCAAGATTATCCAAGCTCTAACTCAGGAAGTGGAAATAGGCAAAATCTATAAAGGTAAAGTCACACGGGTTATGGAGTTTGGCGCTTTTGTGGAAGTCATTCCAGGAGTTCTGGGACTTACCGGTAAAGAAGGATTAGTCCATATTTCTCAACTGGCGCATGAACGCGTCCAAAAAGTGGAAGATATCGTGCATGCGGGGGATGAAATCATGGTTAAAGCAACTGCTATTGACAAACAAGGACGGTTGAATCTTTCTCGTAAAGATGCTCTGCCAAAAGTGCGTAAAAATAATCTAACCATTCTCTGAATTTTACTCAGTCTGTGCGTCCCCCTACCCGCATAAATGTTAAGGAGGGGGGATGCAAATGTTCATTAACTTCAAAATCTCGCGACGAAAGTACTCGTTTGGCGGGATTTTATTTCTATTGCTGGTAGGGATTGTGGCGGAACATTGGATAGTTGCGTCCGATGTTCCGGTCTCAAGACCAATTGAACAGATCAAAACCGATCGATTGGTTATGGCTTTAACGATTAATGTTGATTGGGGCGAAGAATATATCCCGGCAATGTTGGATGTTTTGGATCAAGGTAAAGCTCGCGCGACCTTTTTTGTTACGGGGCGTTGGGCCAAGAACAATCCGGAGTTGCTTAAAATAATTTCGAACAGAGGTCACCAAATTGAAAACCATGGGTATTCTCATCCACATCCCGATCAGCTCTCTATTGGGGCTAACCAAGAAGAAATTAAGAAGACGGAAAGCATTATTGAAGGAATTATTGAAAAAAAGACACATTTGTATGCACCGCCCTATGGTGAAAAGGGTGCTTCCGGACTTCGAGCTGCTGATGTATTAGGCTATCAGACTATTCTTTGGACATTAGATACCGTCGATTGGCGGGCGAATAGTACGCCAGAGATGATCGCGGAACGTATTCTTAATCCGGCAATACGGTTTGGAATTAAACCAGATAAGTCCGGTGCCATAGTATTAATGCATCCTAAAGCAAATACGGTCAGAGCCTTGCCAGTTATTCTCGATCAATTGACCCAGGATGGATTTTGTTTCCAAACTCTTGATGGACTAATAGCAGCTGAGCAGATCGGAGATACTACCTCATGAAGAATTAGAATTTGAGGTGGTTAAATGATCAGGCAAAAGTGGGCGCATGCTTGGTGCAGCGTCTTTCTCTGTATAATTGGCATAAGCACGTTATCGGCAACCTCTGTTTATGGTGCTGATGGACCATCAGGAGTCAGTGCTGCCGCTGCAGTGCTGATGGATGTGACAACGGGCGATGTTCTCTTTGGTAAGCAGGCCGATACGCGCCGCCCTCCGGCAAGTACCACCAAAATTATGACCGCTATTTTGGGGTTGGAGTTAGGACGGCCGGATGAAGTTGTAACTGTTAGTCAGAAAGCGGCAGCTGTCGGCGAAGCAACCTTACATCTGGATCCGGGAGAAAAGCTTACCCTTTATGAACTTATTACCGGAGCTTTGGTTCGATCTGGGAATGATGCCTGTGTTGCAATTGCCGAACATATTTCGGGCAGTGAAGAACAGTTTGTCAAGCTGATGAATAAAAAAGCTTTAGCCTTGGGCGCTCAAAATACAAATTTCGAAAATACGAATGGCTTGCCTCGTAAGGGACATTATTCCACCGCCAAAGACCTTGCTCTTATGGCTCGTCATGGTTTGCAAATACCTCAATTTGCCTCGATTATTCGCCAAAAAGAAACGGAAATTCATTTTCTCGAGCCGGATGGGTTCATGGATTTAAAGAACACGAATAAACTACTATGGAATTATCCCTATGCTAATGGCGTTAAAACCGGGACGACAACTGCAGCAGGAAAATGCCTTGTCGCCTCGGCAACTAAGGAAGGACGTCAGTTAGTGGCTGTGGTTCTAAATGCACCTGATCGTTTTGGGGATGCGAAGAAACTGTTGGAGTGGGGTTTCGAGAAAACTGAGACCGTAAGGCTTGTAAATGCCGGACAGGTAATCGCTGAATTCCCGAGTGCCAAAAAATCTATCCAGGTATTTATTGATAATCCAATAGATGTTAGTATTCCAAAAGTCGATAGCAAGAACCTCCAAACCCGTGTCGTGTGGGAGAAAACTGCTTATATGCCGGTTCGTGCCGGGGAACGTTTAGGACGTTTAGAAGTCTGGCTAGGGGAACAAAAGTTAAGCAGCGTTCCTTTGCTTTACGAAAACGAAAAGAAGTAGGTCGTCTTAATATGTTATTAAAGTGATGGATGGAGAGGTGGGGGGATTCATTGTTTCGAAAAACGGTATTGCCCAACGGGGTTAGGATTATTACAGAAGAGATTGACCTTGTTCACTCGGCAGCCATCGGATTATGGGTAGGAGCAGGTTCGCGGGATGAACGTGAAGGCTATGAGGGAATTTCCCACTTTATCGAGCATATGTTTTTTAAAGGAACGGAGCACCGAACAGCACGAGTTTTAGCGGAATCCTTAGAAGCCGTAGGCGGTCAGCTCAATGCTTTTACGACGAAAGAATATACTTGTTACTATGCTAAAATACTGGATGAGGACCTTGATCTTGCAATTGACGTATTAAGTGATATGTTCTTTCATTCTCTTTTTGATGAAAAGGAAATCGAAAAAGAAAAGAATGTGGTTATTGAAGAAATAAAGATGTACGAGGATTCTCCGGATGAGTTGATCCACGATATCTTTTCAGAACGTGTGTGGAACGAGCATCCTTTAGGAAAGCCGATCTTGGGAACTGAAGAGAGCATAAAGGCTTTAAGTCGAGCTAAAATCATGCTGTTCCTCTCAGAACATTATGCTCCGGATAATATAGTAATTGCCGTGGCGGGTAAAATAAAGCACGCGGATGTTGTCGCAAAACTATCTGATCAATTTGGCACGTTTCGGAGGGGCGGACGTCGTATACTCGAAGGAAAGCCCACCGGCCACACGGTTGAACATTATCAAAAGAGAGATACAGAACAGATGCATATCCTCTTGGGGGTACCAGGTCTTGACCAAGATGATGATGATATTTATGCGATGCACATTTTTAACAATATTATCGGCGGAGGTTTAAGCTCCAGGTTATTTCAGGAAATACGGGAACGGCGTGGATTGGCCTATTCAGTTTATTCATATCACTCCACTTATGTAGATACCGGTTTATTTGTGATTTATGCGGGAACAAGTCCGAAAAATACAAAAGAAGTCTGCGAGTGCATTCTCCAAGAGTTAAAGGAAATTAAGCAACAGGGAATTACCGAGGTTGAATTAGCAAGAACTAAAGCACAAATTAAAGGAGGCCTATATCTTGGACTGGAAGCGGTAAGCAGTCGGATGAGTCGTTTGGGGAAGACAGAACTTACATATAATCGCGTGCTTTCACCGGAGGAAGTGGTGGAAAAACTCAAGAAGGTGACTTTGGAGGATGTTTCACGCTTGATTGGACGCCTTTGGCAAAGGGAGAAAATTAGTATAATGACACTAGGTCCGGCTGGGCATGAACTTGTCTTATCCGATTTACTGGAGCAAACCGGCTGGGAGTAAAGTCTGGGGTCCGAAGTCCGGGGTCCAAAGTAAGAAGTACGTAGTATTTGTGCCCTTAGAAAGGGGAACGGCCAACTAAATAATGTAGAACACACGCTAAGACAGTATTTAACATAAGAAGCCGGTTTTCCTTACTCTAAGGTAAACTGGCTCTTATATTATTCAAAAGTAAATTTTCGAGCTCAGATTTATTTTGATAGCTTTACATTGAGCTTCTGCACTGTTTCCAAGGGCAGACCGGTTATTTCAGCAATATCTTCTAACGAGAATCCTTTTTTCAGTGCGTTTCGGGCTGCCTCCAGCTTGTCTTTCAGCTCGCCTTTTAGTTCAGCCTCATAGAGGTCAGAACTTTTATCCATAATAGCCTTTAGTCTTTGTTCGTAGATTTCTTTAGCTTTGGGGTCAGCTGCCATTTCTTCCAGTGCCTGTCTGGCTTGGGCTATAGCCGGGTCTTCTTCTGACAATCTCTCCATCAATTTCATGTCATCCCATCCTTTCAGAAACATTGTCCACCGATCCAGTGGATTCCTAAGATTCGCCATTTCTTTTGTAAGTTTAGGTAACTTAATGAAGTGGATCTCTATGGCATCTGTCAGTTCTATACTTTCTTCCAGTTCTAATAGCCTAAATTTAGTATGGTAGCGTTGGCTGTTTTTTTTGATGCGCATAAAGTCAAGGATGTTGATGGCTATGGCTCTTTTCAGATCCTTATACTTCCTTTGATAATCTTTTGATCACCAAACATGCGGCATATATAAAAGGTGCTGCGCCTCTCCATATCGGCTCGATATCCGATTTGCATTTCCACATCGACTAATTCACCGCTATCCAGCTAAACTTTTATGCAAGTATTCCGTAGCTGTCATCAATATATACCTGCTCCAGGTAGGGATTCAGGATGTCCACGTCACCTTACTATACATTCCTCCAATATCGACAAAATAAACATATAAATAACCAAAATAACCTACTCATATTTATCCTTTTCCAACATTAATTTACTTTACCTTATGTTAAAATAAGATAATTACATTCCTAAGGAATTTTTACTCAAAAATGGGAGTCAAGTTTTCTTATATAGCGAAAGGGGTAACTATTTTGGTTAATAAAAAGGTATTAAGGAAAATAATTTCCGGTATAGTAATTTCAAGCTTATTTTTCTCGTCCATATTATGCTATTCACCTTTTCTTCCGACAGCGGAAGCAGCAAGCACATCAACTGCAGAACATAACAGATCCGGTTATTTATCCTTTCTCCAAAGTGTTATGAAGCAAAATTCAGTTCAGGAAGAACAACCGCAACAACAGGAGCAGCCACAGCAACAGATTACCGACACCAGTGATAATTCTAATCAAGAAGAGATATTACCCCCAATGAATTTTGATAATAATAATCAGATAAATCTCTCCCAAGAGGAAATCGATAAAATAGTCGATAAACACCTCAAATCCCAGGAAAATGCTGTTCAAGACTCCAAATCGATTAGCGAAGAAGAAATGCCGGGAATTCCGAAACTAGATAATCAACAAATCGATCGTTTTATAATCAAATACAGAAATGAAAACCAAAAAGAAGATACCGTTCAAATAGTCAAAGGGAATATCAAACAAAGAATAAGCACCAAAAATAAGAAATTTGATGTCTATTTAACCAATCGAAAAATGAAAAAAGATGAGTTCCAAGCGCTCCTTCAACAAGAACATGCTGATACAAATGTTGAATATATCCAACCGGACTACCAAGTAACAGTAGCTTCTTCTGAACCTTTACATGGGGAAAATCTACTGCCGGTTACGGAAACGAACCAAACGACACAACAGGATAACACCCGAGAAACAGTACCGGCTCCAACTCCAACAACAGCTGATACTTCAGTGTCAACTGAAACCTCAATCCCGGTAAATTCGGCCGAAACACCTTCTCCAAGCACCCTAAACTCTAAATTGCCGAAAATAACCTTTGACGGATTAAAAATTAAATTGACTTATGAAGAAGCCCTAAACAGCTGTTCAATACCAGCCGGTAAAGATTTTGTCGTCAAGACAAAAAATGGACAAGCGGTTGCTCTTGCCGGTATTGAAATCAAGGATAATACGCTCGTAATTACCCTTGGTACTCCTTTAGCATCTGGCGAGTCGATTACGGTTAGCTATATCCCTGGAAAAAAACCTCTGCAAGATAAAGCAGGTAAACCGGCGGATGCTTTAACAGATAAACCGGTAGAATCCGGTTCTGCCCCTGAGGTGTCCGGTGCGGTACCTGATACGGATAATACCGCCCCAATCCTTGAAACCGCCAAAATGAAAAAAGATAACACCATTAAGTTATTATACAATGAAGCCCTGCTGGGAACCTCAATCCCGGCCACCACAGATTTTACCCTAATTAGCATAGATGCCGAAGGCAATAATTTGCTCAATGCCTTTAAGAAAATAGCAGTCCAAGATCAAGCAGTCAGTTTAACTCTGGAAAACAGCCTTGATCCCGGTTATACCCTGCAAATAAGTTACACACCGGGGCACAACCCGATTCAAGATCTCGCCGGAAATTTCGCCGTCGGTTTCAGCAACAAAATCGTAACTGTTCAGAGCGAACAATTACCTGCCGTCGTTCCGGTTTTACAGACTGCCACAATCAATGCGGCCAAATTAGAATTAAGCTTTGACAGGCAACTTAAAGTGGATTCTCTTCCGACGAACGAAGATTTTAGTCTCAACCTGAATGATAAAACTATTTCCAAGACCATTGAATCTATTAATATTGAAGAAAATAAAGTAACTATTACCTTAAAAGAAGCGATTACCGCTCGGGACACGGTTACAATTAGCTACACACCCGGTAAGGAACCGCTCATGGATACGGTGGGCAACGAAGCAGCGGAATTTAAAGATATGCTTGTTAAGAATAACACAGCTTCCGTGATAGACGACCCCCGCTTTGCCGAACAATGGGGCTTGAGTGCTAATCAAATTGATCCAATCACGAATCAAGCGGCTTCCGTGGGGATTAATGCCACGCAAGCCTGGTCGGAATCAGAAGGAGACGGTGTGGTTGTTGCTGTCTTAGATAGCGGCATTGATATTACCCATGAAGACCTGAAGGTAAATATCTGGGCCAATCCAAGCGAGATACCGGATAACGTCATAGATGATGACGGCAATGGCTATGTGGATGATGTTTTCGGTTGGAACTTTGCCGATAAGACCAATGCCGTGCATAATCCGGCTAATGTCTCCGATGAATGGCATGGCACCCACGTGGCCGGGATCATTGCGTCGGCAAAAGGCAACCAAAAGGGTATCGTAGGTGTAGCCCCCAAGGCTAGAATCATGCCCTTGCCGGTATTCAAAAACGGCACGGCTTACACCAGCGATATCATCAATGCCATAGACTATGCCAGAGAAAACGGAGCGCAAATAGCAAACTGCAGTTGGGGGTCCACCAGCGAAAATACTGCTTTAAAAGAAGCTATAGAATCGTCGGGTTTACTTTTTATTTGTGCTGCAGGCAACAGTAATAAAGATATCGATACCAACCCGGTGTACCCAGCGTCTTTAACCGGAGATAACATTATCTCAGTAGCTTCCGTTAAAGAAACCGGTAATCTCTCCCGTTTTTCCAACTATGGACAAAGCTCTGTGGATATAGCAGCTCCCGGTGAAGAAATCCTTAGCACCATGCCGAGCAATGCCTATGGCATCAGCGGCGGAACTTCTCAGGCGGCGGCCTTTGTAACCGGTGAAGCAGCCCTGATCTTGAGCAAATATCCCCAGGCAAGCTTGAGCGAGATCAGGACAAGGATCATTAATTCTTTTGATAAGTTATCTTCTTTAGCCGGTAAAGCAGCCGGGGGTGGAATAATCAACTGCGTTGGGGCTTTAGCGGAACCGGTCGCTACAAGTGATACGATCATCCAGGTGCCGGAGGATATATCTCAAGATACAGAAAGCGACAGTTCGGATGACGAGGGCTATAACCTATATTCGGTAGATGAATGGAATGCAAAAGGCAATATGTTAACCAGCAGAGCAAATTTTGGGGCCGTTACTTTTAATAATCAAATCTATTGTACAGGTGGTTATCAAGGGACATTTATGGAAAGTTTAAATAGTGTCGAAATATACGATCCGATATCTGGTACAAGTACTTCTACAACTAGTTTAAATGTTACCAGAGCTTATCATAGTATAGAAACCATTAATGGTAAAATATATGTATTTGGGGGCTGGAACAGTTATATTCTCGATTCCGTGGAGGAATATGATCCGGTAAACGGCAACTGGGTTTACAAAGCTAACATGCCAACTGCAAGATATTCATTCGGTACAGCTATTGTAAATGGTAAAATCTATGCCATCGGTGGTTATAATAACTACATAGGGTATCTTAATAAAGTTGAGGAGTATAATCCAATAACAAATACCTGGACCACAAAAGCAAGCATGCCAACAGCAAGAACTGGTCTTGAGGTTATTGCAATAAACGGTAAGATTTATGCTATTGGTGGTAGTAATAATAACGGCTATGTTAATATAGTTGAGGAATATAATCCGGTTACCAATACCTGGGCTACTAAAGCAAGCACACCCATAGCAAGAATGTATTTTGGCACTGCTGCAATAAACGGAAAGATATTTGCTATGGGAGGATATAACGGGAGCTATCTAAGGGATACTTTTGAATATAATCCAGACTATGACGTATGGGGAAAAAGAGCATATCTTGCTACTGCAAGATATGGAGTAGAAGTAGCGGCAGTTGATGGAAAGATTTATGCATTGGGAGGAAATAGCGGCAGTTATTTAACTATAGTGGAAGAATACGGATTGCCAATAAATAAGTGGAACACAGTTAAAAGTATGCCAACAACGAGGTCAGAGCTTGGCGCGGCCGCCGTTAACGGAAAAGTATATGCTCTCGGTGGCTATAACGGTAGTACTTGCCTTAATACAGTCGAAGAATATGATAAAACATCAAATAGCTGGACTACTAAGGCGAATATGCCTACTGCAAGAAAAGGACCGGGGGTAACAGCCTTAAACAGTAAGATTTATGCAGTGGGCGGTTATAATGGGAGCTATCTAGCTACGGTCCAAGTGTATAACCCCGCAACCAACTCTTGGGAAAGCAAAACAAACATGCCTACTGCCAGAGCTTATTTTGGTTTAACGTCAACCAATGGCAAACTTTATGTCATCGGCGGCTATAACGGCTCATCTTATCTTGATACGGTCGAAGAATATGACCCGGTTGGCAACACTTGGATTACCAGGGCAACTATGCCTACGGCTAGGGACTATTTGGGATTAACTGCAGTAGGTGGCAATATCTATGCTCTGGGTGGCTATAACGGAACCTCTCACTTAAATACAGTTGAAGCTTTTGATCCGGTAGGGAATACTTGGACAAGCAAAACAGTTATGCCTACAGCCAGAAGGGTGTCGTTTCCAGAGCTATTT
>NZ_JCAIJG010000154.1:0-47365 GCF_059735615.1 Desulfosporosinus sp. Tol-M2 | reverse complement strand
TTGTAAGAACCGCCCATTTCCAGGGTAGTGGCTAATAAAATCCGCAACGTTTTCTTCGTTGGTTAAGTTACATCTCCCTTTCCCTGAAATTGCTATTTTTCGGCCCAAATGTTCCTTTTTTTCAAGCAATAGAACTTTCGCGCCGCCTTGCGCTGCTTGTCCGGCGGCCATCATCCCGGCCGCTCCGCCACCAACCACAATAACCTGATACTCGTTCATTCGTTTACTCACGCTTCCTTTGCTTTTCCTGCACTACTCTATCCACAACTCCTTAATTAAATAAAAGAGGCTGGAAACACCCTACAATTTGTGTTTTCGCCTCATCTATTTATCGTCCAAAAGTAAGTACTTCGCCAGTAGGGTTTCAACACCGACTAAGTGCTCCAGCATGAGCTGCTGAGCCTTTAACACGTCATGATTTTTGATTGCCTCATAAAGGGAAAAATGCTCTTGATATAATCTCTCTGGTGTATTCCTGTCCCCGTAAAGCTTGCTGCGATTAGCTTTTAAAGTCTTTCGCATAGTATCTGAGATAGTGTTCATCAAGCGCATCAGGATCTTGTTATGCGTGGCCATAGCTATGGCAAAATGAAAACGCTGATCCGCTTCTTCCCCAATACAATCTGCTTTGAGATCCATGCGCATGACTTCCAAGGCTTCGTACATTTCCCGGATCTCATCTGCTTGTGCTCTCTCCGCCGCTAGCCCCGCTGCCTGTACCTCCAGAATCTTACGAACTTCATAAAGTTCCAGATCCGTATCTTTTTCAATAAATAGCATCCAAGCAAGAGGAGCAACTACAGAATCAATGTTTACCTGTCTGATGTACGTTCCTTCTCCCGCGCGTACTTCGATAAGGCCCATCATTTCAAGAGCACTTATGGCTTCACGAATAGCTGCCCGACATACTTGAAACTGTTCCACTAATTCACGCTCTGATGGTAAACGATCGCCAGGTTTTAGCTGCCCTTCCGCAACCAAAAGCCCTATTTGATCAACAATCTGTTCATATATTTTCTTAGTTTTAATGGGTTTGATAATCACTAGATATCTCTCCTTTATTCGACTGCCACTAATCAAGTTCACTAGCGAATAATACTAGTGAAATATTATACTTGTTATGGCCGCATGAACTATCCAATTAGTTTAGTAAGTCTGGGATTTCCAACGATGGGTTAGATTGTGAAATAATTTGGATAGCTAATTGCTTACTTCTTTAGTGTACCATGACCCTTATAATAATGAAACATGGAAACACTTATTTGGAAGAGCATTTCCATATAAAAGCCTAAAATAACCAATTGTAGGTAGGCAATTTTGCTAACTTCATTTATCTTTATGGTTATTATTAACAGTATTTTGTTGACATTTAGTTTTTAATAGCTTAAGTTATATGTAAACCAATTTATATATTTAAGTTTACAATGAGGTGGTGAACCCGTGGTAAGAGATAACAACGGCCTTTTTATTACCGGCACTGATACCGGCGTGGGAAAAACTGTAATAACAGCCGGGCTATTAGGAGCTCTACGGAGGCGGGGAATAAACGCTATAGCGATTAAACCTATCCAGAGCGGAGGAATCCTTCGGAAAAACCAATTAGTTTCGGAAGATGCTAATTTTTATGGAGCGGTAACGGACTTATCTTATACCCCCCATGAATTAAATCCTATTTGCCTGCAAGCGCCTTTAGCTCCGGCTGTAGCCGCAGAAGTCGAAGGTGTAACTATTAACCTTGGGACTATGCTGGATCATTTTCGAAGGATATCGGCGGACCATCAACTTACCGTAGTTGAGGGGGCCGGGGGGTTGATAGTTCCGCTAGTGGGTAACGAGGAGACAGTAGCGGATCTGGCAGTAAGCATGGGCTTACCTTTATTAGTCGTTGCTCGGCCTAATTTGGGTACTATAAATCATACGTGTTTGACGGTGGCTTATGCCAAGGCCAGGGGATTAAAGATCGCTGGCATTATTATTAATATGTACGACCATCAAAACCCTGGGCTGGCTGAGCGGACAAATCCAGGTTTAATTGAAACTATGACCGGGGTACCTATACTGGGATTAGTTCCCAGGGTGGAGGGGCTTACGGTTGAAGGGGAAAACCCTCAACCAGGTGACTTAATTTCGATCATCGAAAATTATGTTAATATAGATCAATTACTGAAGAGCATAAAGAACATATAGGAAACTCATAGAGTTTCAGACTTCCAAATAACTTAGGTTGAACTCATCGAAGAGCATAGTGGATACTCGAACCATGAGCCACCAAAAGGAGTTGAGTTAATTGAGCCTAGATTACGCCCAATTAGCAGAGTGGGACAAGGAGTATGTCTGGCATCCTTTTACCCAAATGCAAATGTGGAATGCCGCTGATCCGTTAATCATTGAACGCGGGGAAGGCAGTTACCTAATAGATGTTCAAGGCAATCGTTATTTAGACGGAATATCTTCCCTATGGGTCACGGTCCACGGCCATACTCATCCCATCTTAACCCAGGCAATCAAAGAACAGGTTGATAAAATCGCCCATACTACCTTACTGGGGTTAGCCAATGTTCCTTCCATCCAATTGGCAAAAAAGCTCGTGGAGATCACACCTCCCGGTTTAACCAAGGTCTTTTATTCCGACGCGGGCGCCACTGCGGTAGAGATCGCGCTTAAGATTGCATATCAGTGTTGGCAGCAGCATCCAGATCCCCAAAAGCGGCAGAAGAAAAAATTCATCTCTCTGGAAGAGGCCTATCACGGAGATACAGTGGGAACGATCAGTGTCGGCGGTAAGGGTTCGGCTTATGCTACGTATCGGGATTTGTTATTCGAAGGGTACAGGGTACCTGCGCCTTATTGCTATCGCTGCCCGTTGGGGCGGGAGCGGGAGCAGTGTAATCTCGCCTGTCTGCAGGTTGTTGAGGATATTATGGCGAAGCATCATCAGGAAATTGCCGGTCTGATTATAGAGCCTCTGGTGCAAGGGGCGGCCGGGATGATTACAGCGCCCGATGGGTACTTAGGAAAGATCCGTGGGCTTTGCACGAAATATAATATTTTAATGATTGCGGACGAAGTCGCTGTTGGCTTTGGTCGTACCGGCACCTTGTTTGCCTGTGAGCAAGAAGGGGTTAGTCCCGACATCATGTGTGTAGCCAAGGGCTTAACAGGAGGTTATTTACCCCTGGCCGCCACCTTAACCACAGAAGCAATTTTCAATGCTTTTCTGGGGGAACTGCGGGAGGGTAAAACCTTTTTCCATGGTCATACTTTTACGGGAAATCCCGTAGGCTGTGCAGTGGCTCTGGCAAATATTGAGGTCATCGAACAAACCCGGTTGATCCGGCATATCCAAGCTTCAGCCCGGTTGCTGAGCAGTGAATTGAAGAGGTTTAAAGCATTGCGCCATGTGGGCGATATCCGGCAAAGAGGCTTAATGGTGGGCTTGGAACTGGTTCGGGTCAAGCAGACCAAAGAGCCATATACCTTGGAAGAGAATATCGGTCATCAAGTAATTCTGGCAGCCCGCAGACAAGGATTGATTATTCGGCCCTTGGGTAATGTCCTTGTGCTGATGCCCATCTTAGCGATGAGTGGGGAACAATTACAACAAGTGCTGGCCATAACCTACCAGGCAATTAAAAACGTAACTGAAAAGGAGTCACTATGAAGATGCGTAAGGTTGATGTAATTAACCGGCTGGAAGAAAAGGTTTTAGCGGGTCAGGAGGTTACCCGGGAAGAAGCTCGCGAGTTAGGGGAATTGGACGGGCCTGACCTTTATCAACTGTTTGCAGCCGCGAGCAGGATTCGCGATCTGCGGGCCGGCACAAAGGTGGATCTGTGTTCGATTGTTAATGCCAAGTCCGGGGCATGTTCGGAAAACTGTAAATTTTGTGCCCAGTCGGCGCATCATCAGACGGAAATTGATATTTATGATTTGTTGGACGAAGAGTCAATTCTGGAACGAGCACTTCAGATGGAAGCGGAAGGAGCTAAGCGCTACTCCCTGGTGACCAGCGGCCGGGGGATCAGAGAAGGAGATTTCGTGAAGGTCTTAGGTATTTACCGGCGCTTAGCCCGGGAAACTAACCTGAAACTTTGTGCTTCCCTGGGGATCATCACCGAAGACATGGCCCGCAGGTTGAAGGAAACCGGTGTAACTACATACCATCATAACCTGGAAACAGCAGCCAGCTACTTTCCCCAAATATGCACAACTCACAGTTACCAGGACCGCATCAACACCATAAAAGCGTGCCGGGCTGCCGGTTTGGCTATATGCAGCGGCGGGATTATTTCCATGGGTGAAAGCATGGCCCAACGCTTGGAGATGGCTTTTGCTTTAAGGGAATTAAACGTGCAGTCCGTACCTCTGAATATACTCAGTCCCATCGCGGGAACTCCCCTGGAAAAACAAAATGTCTTGCCTCCCCTGGAAATATTACAGACAATAGCAATCTATCGGTTTATTTTACCGGAAGCAAGCTTGCGCTTTGCGGCCGGTCGCGAAAACGCCCTGCGCAATTTGCAGGCTATGGGTTATTTAGCGGGAATCAACGCTACCTTGGTAGGTAGTTATTTAACCACCTCCGGGCGCACCGTGGCTGAGGATATTCAAATGATCCTGGATATGGGGCTGGAAGTAGAGGCATAGCGGAGTATCCTTATCGAAAGAAAAGGGGGTTAACGTGGAAGACTTTTATGCCGACTTGGCACAAAAACTGGAAAAATTACATGCAGAGCATCTTTTCCGTGAGTTTAAAAGTGTCGCCGGACCCTTAAGCGAATGGGTGGAAATAAAGGGGAAGAGACTGTTAAACTTAAGCAGCAACAATTACTTGGGCATTGCCGGTCATCCCCTCTTAAGAACGGCCGCCAGCCAGGCGGTTCAACAGTTGGGCTGTGGGTCGACTTCGGCAAGGTTGATCGCGGGAAACTACGAATTATATGATCAAGCGGAAAAAGACTTAGCCCGGTTTAAAGATACGGAAGCGGCGTTAATCTTCAACTCCGGCTATACAGCGAATCTCGGAATAATTTCAACCCTGGCCGACCGGGGAGACATCATCCTTAGCGATAATACCAATCATGCCAGTATTATTGACGGTATCCGTCTGAGCGGCGCGGATTTATTGCGCTTTAAACACACGGATATGGGAGATTTAGAGCGCTGTTTACAAAAGGCGGCGGGTTACCGTCATAAATTGATCATCACTGATAGTGTCTTTAGCATGGACGGCGATCTTGCCCCTCTCCCCGCAATAGTTGAATTGAAGGACAAGTACAAGGCGGCTTTGATGATTGATGAAGCCCATGGAGGTGGGATTTTCGGGGAAAACGGCCGGGGACTGGCCGAATACTATGGGGTATCGCATCGGGTGGAAATCACTATGGGTACCTTGGGCAAAGCCTTTGGTTGTTTCGGGGCTTATGTGGCCGGGCGGAAAATACTCATTGATTATCTGCGTAATAAAACCCGCAGCTTCATTTACACCACCGGTCTCCCCCCGTCTGTCCTGGCTAGTGTGCAAGCAGCTCTTCAGGTTGTTCAACAGGAGAAATGGCGGCGGGAAGGGGTTCTAGCCAAGGCCGCCTGGGTACGAAATGAACTGGCCGAGGCTGGATTTAAGCTCTTAGACAGTCAAAGCCAGATTATCCCTATCCTTATAGGAGATAATACAGCTACCGTGGAGTTCAGCAGACGTCTGTTTGACGAAAATATTTTAGCAGTAGCCATCCGACCGCCTACGGTACCACTGAATGCCGCCCGGTTAAGGTTAACCGTTATGGCCACCCACAGCAACGAAGAACTGGCTGGGGCTGTGCAACATCTAAAACAGATTGGGCGAGAATTAGGGATTATCTAAAAGGAGTGTGGCCGGCAAATCCTAACCCAAATATTTTTGTTCGAGCAGTTTTATTTCTTGTTGAAATGATTGACTTAAACGAAAAAGTAAGCGTTCCATGTCCAAGCGGTGAAGCGAAATATTTTCGGGACTGAGAAAATCAATTTTGCGAAATTCAGGTTTAATCAGCAGAGGAAGTAAATCGTCAAGGTTCTCGATCCGCAGAGTTAAGACTATGGGTGCGTAGGCAACCTCTTGTCTACGCCTCCCCTCCCCTTCAGTCACAGTATAGACATCAAGACTTAAATCGACCTCTTCAATAAAAATCCCTTGAAGCGGCACGTTGCGTAATAAGGCAACCTGTTGTTCTCGCATGGTTTCCGCCATTTGTTCTTTACTCTTTCCACCAAAGAAAAAGCGTCCATTCCGCGATTCACCGCGATAATCTACACGAATCCGTACACGAACGTGCTCTGTCAGGAGCTCATCCCCTATCCGAATCTTCATCATCGTTCTCTCCATTTCTATATTAAAAACTATATCGCTATTTATTTCGTCATAAAATATTCTCCATGGGTTTGATTTTCTCCTGCATGTCTTGCTTTAACTTCTTAGTCCAACTTTGGAACGCAATTCCTTGACTTCTCCTATCGTCAGTGCCCGGTAAGCGCCTATACGGAGGGAATTTTCCAGAGTTAACGAGCCAAATCTAATACGTTGAAGTTTAACCACCGGATATCCGATTGCTGCAAACATCCGACGAATTTGACGATTTTGACCTTCGTGGATTGTAACCTCCAAGACTTCTAAATGATTATCTTTAGACTTAACAGATGTTTCCTGGGAAACACCGCTCACGCGCTTAACATGAGCCGGAGCAGTGAATACATCTTCTAAAGGTACCCCCTGCCGTAAAGTTTCAAGGGCCTGCATACTCACCGGTCCTTGTACCCAGACCCGGTAGGTCTTCTCTACCCCATACGAGGGATGCATTAAGCGGTGAGCTAATTCTCCATCGTTAGTAAGCATTAATAAGCCCGATGTATCATAATCCAGCCTTCCGACCGGATAAACCCGTACCGGAACATTTTTCAGTAAGTCAACCACGGTGGGACGCCCTTGGGGATCACTTGCACTGGTAATCACACCGACCGGTTTATTGAGAAGATAATAGTAAAGTCCACGTGATCGGGTTACCGAATGCCCATCCACCTGAATTTGGTCTTGCAGACACACTTTAGTCCCCAAAGCAGAAACCTTATTCCCGTTTACTGTCACCCGACCTTCTACAATCAACCGCTCAGCATGTCGACGAGAAGCCACTCCAGCCCGGGCGAGCACTTTTTGCAAACGTTCTCCGTCCCCTTTTTCGTGAGCCCTGTTCAAATGCTCCACGCTCCCTCTATCTACTCAGAAGTCAGAGGTCAGAAGCCGGATGTGTCAGATCGTTATATTTCCTTTCTGATCTCTGGCCTCTGTTATCTGACCTCTGGAGAAATACCTCCTTGTCTGACGCAAAATATCCTTGGCATCTTTGCCTTGTTTTTTTCTTTCATATGTCTAACGCCACTATTCTCTCAGATCAAATACACCCGGTCCTATTTCCGGATAACTATTCCGAACTTTTTCCCAAAATAGTTCTTTATGCTCATCCTGAGGAAGATGCACTAAGAAATCACCTGGGTACCGGCGCAGAATTACCGACGGAATCTCTTCATCCTCTATTGTCGTTAAGCGAAAACCCACGCGATTCGCATAATATAACGTCATTGGTTGTGGACCGCTCAAGATAAGAATACTTGAGGCGGAAGTATAATCCTTAATCCACCCCGCTTGGCTGAGAATCTCCTCATTCCAATGATACTTTGGCGTTAAATAGGCATATGATTTCAGATTGATCAATACCAGGAAAAAGATAACAATCACTGTTCCCGGTAGGGAATCAATCCAGTCAAGGGCATAAGCACTCAGCAATGCAACCAGGGGTAGGATAGGAACTAAGTAATAATCCAAGGGAATACGTACACAAACCACCCCTATATAAAGAACGCCAATTCCTGCCCAAGTTAAAAGAGCTATTCGCGCAGGAGAACGCAAAAATACCAGGCGGCAGACGCCAACTCCCGCAAGAAGGAGAACACTGCCGGTAAATCCTCGTTGAATGTTGTTACTCAAAAAAATCCAATCCAGGTTACTCGTATCTACAGCGTTTCCGGTCATTATTCCGGATACAAACTGACTTGAAGGGGCGACGTTAAAATGTACCCATAAATAATATACCATCGGGGGAATAAGCACAATCAAACTAAAACGTACAAGCTGACTTACCCGTTTATGCTTCAAAGGATAAAAACCAAGCAGGAGGGCAACCGGAAACAACATAAGCTGAGGGAGCTTGGCTAATATTGCCCCGGCCATTAACAACCCACTTTTCCAAAGTCCCCTGTCCCCCTGCGAATTTCTCCAGTGCCAGATCATTGCCAAAGCCCAGATACTCCAAGCTTGAGCCATCGGTTCAGGCATCACAACCCGGCCATAATAAATCGACAAGGGCATTAAGGCATAAATAGCTGCCGCTATAAGCCCGACTCGAGCAGTAAACATTTTCCGCCCTAAATCATAGATTCCACCCACCGTAATTAAAGACAAGACAACCGACCATAGACGTCCCCAAATATCCGCCCAACCAAACAAAGTCCATGTCCAAGCGAGAAGGTAAGGTAAAAAGGGAAACTCCAATTCCACTCTCTGAGGGGTGACCCCATCATAATTAAGCTGCGGCAGGAAGACATTCGGAATATCCGTTAAACGCCCAAGCATATGGGTAGACATACTCGCCGTATCTGCCTGGCGCCAGGCTTGATCATCCAACAAGGGGTTTGTTATCCCCCATAGACGGGCTCCCAAGGCAATTAACAGAATCAGAAACAAGAGGCAACGTCTTATTCCTCCGCCCATTCTACTGTACTCCACTTATTGCGTTTTATCTGATATATTAGCTGGACATATCCCCAAATCGTTGCTCCAATTCTCATTTTACTGGCGCCTTTTTTGAGTTCATAATGAAGTTTTAAGGGGACTTCGGTCACGCGCTCTGCAAAGGGAGCAACTTTCAACAATAATTCAACCATCCCTGAAAAGTTCCGGCTCTTAATTATATCCGGGCCATAAAGTCGAGCACCCTCGGCCAATATCGAAAGACGATAAGCGCGAAAGCCGCAGGAATAATCCCTTACTCCTTGTATAGGTGCAAAAAAATGCATGAATTTCCCTGCTCCCCAAGATAGTCCCCTTCGCCCTAAAGAAAGTCCATGCTGTTCCCCACCTTGGACATAACGTGAGGCAATAACAATGTCAGCTCCCGAACAAATCTGATCATAAAGCAAGGGGATCCGATCTGCCGGTTGGGTATTATCCGCGTCCATTGTAATAACCATATCCGGGACTTCCTGGTTCAGCTGTCCAGAGGATTCAGGTCGGTTGTCTTGTTTCTCGTTTAAGTTCAGGACATACTGAAAACCGCTGTTTAAGGCTGCCCCCAGGCCTTGATTTTGAACATGGTTAACTCCGTGAATGTTATTATGTGTTTGGGCGTAACTTTGGACAACATCCCAAGTACGATCTGTACTCCCATCATTGATGACCACGATCTGATGTGGGAATGGCATACAGTTTTGTTCGACATCTTCCAGCAATGCCGGAAGCGCTGCGGCCTCATTATAGGCAGGTAAAACAATATATAGCATACTAATCAATGCCCCCTTTCGGTTCATCGTTAGTATGTACAAAGTAGGGTTTAATAAAACACCTTGGTGACAATCCAGACTGAAACAATCAAGCCTACAAAATCCGCTAATAATCCTAACTTGAGAGCGTAACGGTACTTTTTGATTCCAACCGATCCAAAGTACACGGTTAGGACAAAGAATGTGGTATCCGTACTGCCCTGAAGGGTTGATGCCAAACGACCGATGAAGGAATCCGGTCCATGTTGATTGATTAGCTGTGTTGCTACTCCTAACGCCCCCGAACCACTCAGAGGACGCATTATAGCCAAAGGGATAATCGAAGCGAAATTCGGATCCAGCCCTAGCAGCGCGAAGAGCGGCTGTAACCAATGCGCCACTGTTTCGAGCGCTCCGGAATCCACAAAAACCCTTATAGACACCAGCATTCCAATTAAGAAAGGGAGAATCCGCACACCTGTTTTAAACCCTTCCTCCGCTCCGGCTACAAAAGATTCATAGACAGGGACTTTTCGGAGGTAAGCCAGTACCGGAATGAGTAACAGGAGTAAGGGAATCGCCCAACGAGAAATCTCGGTAATAACCTTCATTTTCCCCTCCTGTGTCGTATCAGGTAATCCGCGATGATCGCAACAGTCATAGCACATCCCGTCGCGACGATTGTTGTCCCAATAATTTCAGTTGGATTGACAGAATTTGCTTTCAGACGTACGCCAATAATTGTCGCCGGGATGAGCGTTATACAAGAAGTATTTAAGGCCAGAAACGTAATCATGGCCGGACTTGCCGTGTCGGGTGCCGGATTTTCCTTTTGGAGTTCTTGCATAGCCTTCAGACCAAAAGGGGTAGCCGCATTACCCAAGCCTAAGATATTGGCACTCAAATTCAGAATAATAGCTCCCAAGGCAGGGCTATCCGGCTTCAGGGAGGGAAACAAGCGGCGAACCGCAGGGCCAAATAAACGGGCCATCCCCTTAATAAAACCTGCTTCCTCCGCCAAACGCATGAGCCCTAGCCATAAACTCATCACGCCGATTAGTTCAATGGCAACCTCTACTCCAAGTTCCGCCGCTTTCAGCGCCGAAATCGTGACACTTTCAATGTGCCCATTAAACGCTGAGATAATAATTCCAGTAGCCAGCATTAAAAGCCAGATGAGATTAACCAATTTCACGTCCCCCCTGCCTAAAAGTATGAACCGGACAAGCAAAAAAGAACGAGATTATTCGTTCTTTTTTGTCGGGTCACTGCTCCACTTGCGGTAATTAGACATTTGTGATAGAATGTGTTATCCTAAGGTGGTGGTTTGGCACGCACTTTTCTAAGCTCGTGAAAGCTGCCTACTTACACCTTATATTATTTATTGGAACAGGAGGTGGCAGGAAAGGTCCGGTCTGGTTTAGTTAAATCTTTAGCGCAGGATGGTCGTTAGAAGTTGGGAAGATAAATTCTTCCTATATACTTAAGGAGGGTAATTATGAACTTAAAAGAGTTAGAAAGATGGCCCCGTCAACACGATATAAAAAATCATGAGTTATTTGGGACTGAGCACTTTGGAACTGAAGCACCTTGCGTAGTATATGAATTAAAGCCCGTTATCGACCCCAAAGGAAATCCCGTACCAGGTTGTAACACAGCATGGGTAACCCTGAACAACCCCGCCCAATTTAATTCTTACACAACGGAAATGGTTAAAGGGGTTATCGCCGGAATGCAAAAAGCATCGGCAGATCGTACCGTTGTCGCTTGTATCTTTACCGGTACAGGCAGCGACGCGTTTTGTACAGGCGGTAACACCAAGGAATATGCCGAGTATTATAGCATGAACGGTACAGAGTACGGCTATTACATGGATCTCTTCAACGCGATGGTTGATGGTATCCTTAATTGCAAAAAACCGGTTATTTGCCGGGTTAACGGCATGAGAGTCGCCGGCGGCCAGGAAATTGGTTTGGCTTGCGACCTCGCAATCTCTTCCGACCTCGCTATTTTTGGACAAGCAGGCCCGAGACACGGATCAGCTCCGGTTGGCGGTTCCTGTGACTTCCTCCCCGCATTTATGACCGCAGAGCAGGCCATGTGGAGCTGTGTTTCCTGCGAAATGTGGAGCGCTTATAAAATGCAAAATGTCGGCATGATCACCAAAGCCGTCCCCGTCTTAAAAGTCGATGGCAAGTTCATCCGCAACCCATCGGTTATTACAGATGCGTATGTTCAAGACGGCGCGATCGTTTACGGCGAAAATAAAACAGGCGATGCCGCTGCGGAAGCTAAAGCAATTCGGAAAACAGCAACTGTAGACTTCAGCCTGCTGGATGCCGAAGTAAATAAGATTGTCTATACCTTTACTAACTTGTTCCCCAACTGCTTGATGATGTCCATTGACGGGATCCGCGCCAAGAAGAAATTCTTCTGGGATCAATCGAAATTACCGAACCGTCACTGGTTGGTCGCTAACATGCAGAGCGAGGCTTATCTGGGCTTTAACGCTTTCAACAATAAGAAAGCAACCGGTAAAGACGTTATTGACTTTGTTAAATATCGTCAGTTGCTCAACGATAAAGCCCCATATACCACGGAATTCTTTGAAGCAGTCATGGCTCCTCCCAAAGATAAATAGGTTTAAACATTTGCCGCCCCCCTGTTTATATGTATTAACAGGAAAAACAAAAAAGAACGAGATCTTCTCGTTCTTTTTATTTATCCCTATTATCCTGAGAATTATCTTTAGATAATTACTCTCTGATCCGTTTAGTCACGAGCAATGATAATCTCATCCGAAGTTTTCTTCTTCTTATTATGTAACATCCCCGCAACCCTGTCTAACAGATCAGGAACCGTATCGATCAACCGATCAACTACTACATTACTATCAACAGGTAAAAGTCGAATGCTTCCGTTACCTACGACCAAAAAGGCAACCGGTCGCACTGATACCCCGGCTCCAGCACCGCCTCCAAAGGGAAGTGCGGCTGCTTGTCCTCCCGTATGCGTATTTTCTTTATTGTCCTCCGCCGGTGCAAACTCACTGCCGCCTGCTGCGAAACCGCAAGAAACCCTTGATATAGGAATTATTACTGATCCATCCTGCGTTTCTACCGGCTCTCCAACAATCGTATTCACATCCACAATCTGTTGGATACTCTCCATGGCCGTTTTCATCAATGATTCAATTGGATGATTACCCATGTACACGTCTACCCCCTTATACCTCGCCTAATAATTCTCAATACATTAAATCCTCCAAAAATAATATGGCTGATTCTTAATTGGAATATGCATTGAAGATCACATAGAAATCCTGCTTTCTTAAATCGCGGGATAACCACTAACGCTGGACTGCTGACCTCGACCGTCACTTGTCGATAAAGGCGGGAAAGTGCAAAACCAAACATAGTCCAAAAAGCACCTGCTGCAATCGCTGTCTGAGCCGCATCTTGACAGCCGATTTCTATCCGCCAATTAATGGCCTTGCAATGGATTCCCCTGTAGAATTGCTGTTTTACCCGGTATATGTGCCGCAACAAACGGGGAACATTCGGCCAAAAACGGGACAGCCATCCTCTCCGTATATAGCGGATACGCGCTTTTTTCGTTGTTTGGCGTGTTCCTCCTTTAGTTATGGCAACCTGTTCCATTTCAACCTCTGGTCCTTTTTCCCATTCTAATTGGAGGGTTGGAATTTGATATTGAATATGCCATAATCCGTGAAAGGCACGAAAATCGATTTCAATATGATCTTCCTCTTCGATCCGCCTGTATCGAAAATCTACTTCCGCTTTTAAAGCTAAGCCAATTAGCAGCAGTAAAATCATCGCGAGCAAAAATGCTAATACCCGCACCTGCACCCCTCCGCACTAATATCTTCGTCTTCATGACAGTCCCTAATAAGGTAAGTTATTGGTACGCGAATTGCCTGTTGTTCATGCCGTGCCTCCTTCATGGCAGTCCCTAATAAGGTAAGTTACCCTATTTCGAGGATTTTTATACAAGAAACTCCTACCCTTGCGTTTCTCTCCTTCCTCCATCTCTTGCGCTGGAGGCCGATGAGATACAATATGAAAATTGTATTATATATTCTTATCGTCAATAGTGGAGAAAAAGATCATTATAGTGTAGAATTTATTAGTAGTTTCTGTGCAAAAACCCCCCTGGTCTTAATCAAGAAGTTGGAATTCACCCCCTTTCCCCGTTATGTCGAATTTTACAGTAAAAGGATGATATTCGGAGATATCCTTAAACAAGGGAGCAAATGGAATGCATGAAATAGCCCAAGACTTAAATCGCGAGATACTTCAAGAAAATCCCCATATTCACGATTTATTATCAGAACTCGGAAAGAATTTGTACTTCCCCAAGGGGATCCTCACTCAATCTGCGGAGGCTAAGCAGAAGGCCCATGTTTATAATGCCACGATAGGAATAGCGACGGAACAAGATCAACCAATGTTCTTACCGTTAATCCAGGAAACGCTATCCGGTTACGATCCTAAAGACCTATACCCCTATGCTCCTCCTGCGGGGAAACCTGAGCTAAGACAGCTTTGGCGAGAAAAAATGATAAGTGACAACCCTTCTTTAAGGGATAAATCCTTCAGTAATCCTATTGTTACCAATGCCTTAACCCATGGTTTAAGTATAATTGCGGATCTAATTATTGACGAAAACGACCCCTTGGTTTTACCTGACAAGATATGGGGTAATTATAACCTTATCTTTGGGGTTCGCAGAGGGGCGAAAAACATTACATTCCCTTTCTATACTAAAGAAGGAACTTTTAACACGACAGGAATGAAAGAAGCTTTACTTAGCAAGAAAGATCATGGAAAGGCTATTCTCTTACTTAATTTCCCTAATAACCCGACCGGGTACTCACCCAATGAACAAGAAGCAACAGAGATCGTTGACGCCCTGAAAGAAGTCGCCCAACAAGGAATGAACTTGGCTGTTGTTACAGATGATGCCTATTTTGGGTTATTTTATGAGAACTCCATCAAGGAATCCCTGTTTGCTCGAATTGCCAACATTCATCCCAGAGTATTAGCCATCAAAATTGATGGCGCTACGAAGGAGGACTATGTATGGGGCTTTCGTGTTGGATTTATTACATACGCATGTGAGCATCCAGCCGTATTAAATGCTTTGGAAAAAAAGACGTTAGGTATTATGCGGGGGACGATTTCCAGTGTTTCTCATCCGTCACAAACTTTCGTCTTAAAGGCACTTCAATCGCCAGACTTCCAAACCCAGAAACAAGAAAAATTCGAAGTATTAAGGAAGCGGGCTTGCAAAGTCAAACAGCTACTCGATCAGGGGAAATATCGCGATGCCTGGGACTACTATCCGTTTAATTCAGGGTACTTTATGTGTCTTAAACTCAAAGGAGTGCAGGCAGAAGTCTTGCGCAATCACCTGCTTGAGCAATATGGTGTGGGCGTAATATCGCTTGGTGAAAGAGATGTGCGCATTGCCTTCTCAAGTGTCGAGGAACAGAATCTTGAACAACTTTTTGATCTTATTTATCAAGGATTCAAAGATTTATCGGTATAATATAACTAATTTATGCCGCAGAGAACCCGTATTTAAGCTTATGGGTTCTCTCTACGTTTCTTCCGACGTAATACCCGCAGTACCCAACTTTTGAAGCCAACTCTTTTGGGAGGGGGAGGGAGAGGAGGTTTTCGACCGCAGACCAGACCAAATCCAAAGTAACCCCGGTTCATCTTCATAAAATTAGCATTTTTTTGCAGTCTGATAATTAAGCCCGGCAAGCTGGCGGCTTTTTCCGAGAGACCTTTTACCAGCACCCAATCCTTTTTGAGTTCGTTCAAGATCAGCCTGCCATTCTTCTTCATTCGTTGCGGATTCTTGATAATTTCATCCTGAAATCCTGCTTGTGTTAAAGCATTGAGCCATTCTTCAAAGGGCAATGGATTGGTGCCTGAACCAAAGCACACCTCCATCTGCCTCCTGAGATTAGCGGGCAATTCAGCCAGCAGAACCATTTCCAGATCAGCAACCCTGCCCTCTGGCTTAAGGACTCGATAGAACTCCCGGTACACTTTTACTTTATCTAAAAAAACCGTTATAGATTCAGCTATTACCAAATCAAAGCAGTTATTGGCAAAGGGTAGATTATAAACATCTGCTAACCTAAACTCCACTAAATGAGAAACTCCTTCTTTCTCCGCCCTTAGGCATGCTTTTTCAACCATTTGGGGGTTAATATCGACTCCTATGATTTTGCAGCCTCTTGTTTTGGCCAAATGACAGGCTGTAAGACCGCTGCCACACCCGGCATCAAGTACATATTCCTCTGGCTTTACCCCCATCGCGTCCAGATTCTGTTGGGTAGCAGGGAAGCCTCCCGGATGGGAACTGCCTATACCCAGCCAAGCCAATAGTTCAAAATAGTTCATTTCTTCCACTCTCTTGCTTTCTGCAAACACCGAATATTACCCCCTTCCCTAGATCTATGGTATTATATTCCATCAACTTGTTTGATGATATTCTTAATTATCTGTGAAACAGAAATCCGTCCTGAGATGGAGATGGAGATGGAGATGGAGATGGAGAAAGGCTGGAAGCATACGCTTCCAGCCTTATTTCTTGAACTTAATTATGCTCACTCGGGTAACATTTTTACTAGTCGGCTAATTCTCTGCCTACCCTATCTCCTTGTTGAACCGATAAGGTCTTTATTTTTGAAATGACATCCCTAATTAATCTCGCCGTAATTCCCCATATGATTTCTCCGGCAACTCTATAGACATAAACGTTATACGGAGCATTCCCCCACGGTTTCCAATACCGCTCTGACAAGCCCAATTCTTTCGCAGGAAAACTAATCACTTCTGCTCCAGTATGGTTGGTGAATGAAGGATGGGCAACGAAGTATATTTCATAAGCCTCTGGTTCTATGTCCTCAAAAAATGCTACCGGAACCGTAAAAACCTTAGCAACCTCTTGCGAGCTTATTCGCAAATCATGCACACCGCCAACATCAACAGTTCCTAAAAATGCGTCTACAGTTGTACCCATGGGGGCAATGATCGTATCAAGCATACCAATAACCCTTATCTTCTCCTTGGCAACCCCTAACTCTTCCGAAGTCTCTCGAATTGCGGTCTCTCGAAAACCAACGTCTTTTTTCGGATCAAATCTTCCGCCCGGAAAGCAAATTTCTCCTGGTTGTCTAATATTTGCAGCTCTTTTTTGAAAGACAAAATGATACTCTTCGTCAACAAGTATCAGCATCACTAATACAGCAGAATTCAAACGTTCTTCTTTGCCATTAATACCAGGCGTAACCGGCCACTTTTCTCTTAAACCTTCTATTACCAATTTATTCATGCTCTCCACCCCGCCGTATATATAAAGTCCCCTATCAACTTGTCTGTCGCTTACATCACCCTACTTCCGTCTCTTCGACAACTCCTCAGCCACCTTCCCAACCCCAACCACACGCTCTTCCAGCATCACCAAGACATGATAGAACAAATCGGATACTTCATAGGTGATCTCCTCCGGATCAGCATTCTTCGCAGCGATAATAACTTCCGCGCTTTCCTCCCCGACCTTTTTGAGGATTTTATCAATTCCTTTTTCGAACAAATAGGTGGTATAAGCGCCTTCAGGCCGCTCCAAATTACGAGAGTGAATCACATCTGACAACAACTCCAAGGTTCTCCCCAAGGAAGGCTCCGGCCTTACTTCCGGTTCGCCGGTAATCCTAAATCCTGCGCCGGTCAAATCATAGTGAAAACACGAGAAATGATTCTCATGGCAAGCCATCCCGGTTTGCTTCACAGTCAGGAGGAGCGCATCCTGATCACAATCAAATTTTATGTCGATGACCTCTTGGAAATGTCCGGAGGTTTCCCCTTTCAACCACAAGGATTGCCGACTTCGGCTGTAAAAGCAGGCCTTGTGTTCCAGCAAAGTCCGGTGCAAGGACTCTTCGTTCATATAAGCGAGCATCAGAACGTCTTTAGTCTCCACATCCTGGACAATCGCGGGAACAAGGCCTTGGGAATCCCAGCGGATCTTCGCTAAATCCAAAACCTCTATTTCATTTGCATCCATACGTATCCCTACCTTCCAGTTCATATCGTGGTTCGAGGTTCAAGCTATTCCTACCCCACCACTGGCAATTACAGGCTTACTTAACATGCCATTCCCCTCCTAGCCCTCATCATACGTTATGCGCTAGGTCAACTACTCCCCAGCAATCCCCTCAGCGTGAGCAGCCTCCAGTGCTTCTCTCAAAGTAAAGGCCCCGCTATAAAGCGCTTTCCCTGTAATAGCTCCTTCAATGGAGACCCCTTTTAACACCTCAGTCTGCACACTGCGCAGGTCATCTAATGTAGTAATCCCGCCAGAGGCGATCACGGATAAACCAGTTTCCTGGGCCATCTGTACAGTACTCTCAAGATTAAGGCCCAGCATCATTCCATCCCGGGCAATATCTGTAAAAACCACACTCTGTACTCCCACTATTTTCATGGCCTTACCTAAGTCAAGCGCCCTCATTTCTGTCGTTTCGGCCCAGCCTTGAACCGCAACCAAGCCATCCTTAGCGTCAATGCCCACAATGACTCGTCTCCCGTAGCGGCGCGCAGCTTCGGCGACCAACTCCGGGTTTTTGACAGCGATTGTCCCTAGAATAACCCGATCAACTCCTAACTCTAAAAGCTCCGTGATCCGCTCCATCGTGCGGATTCCGCCCCCTACTTGGATTTTCAGAGAAACACTCCCGACAATTCGTCGGATTATCTCATCATTGACCGGTTTACCCGTAAAAGCGCCGTTTAGATCAACCATATGTAAATACTCGGCGCCTTGACTTTCAAAGTCCTTGGCCACATCAACAGGGTTAGCGGCGTAAATCGTGGAATCCTCCATCCGTCCCTGTAACAGGCGTACCGCTTTTCCTTCTTTTAGGTCAATTGCCGGAAAGAGCAGCATGGTCATTCACCCACCTTCCAAAATTTATGAGTATTTTAAGCCCCCGGGACTTGATTTTTCCGGGTGTTACTGTGTCCCCCGAACATTGTCCTTGCCAACGACTGCAGGAAAGACGACAACCTTTACCAAAGCCTTTTCGACGCTTCTTAAGTTTCCCCGTCCATAATCTACAATACCGATCAATTTATATAACTCCTTTGGTTGAAAGTATGCCACTATAGCGAGTGTTCTGGCGAAGGGCAAGCCCGAGGGCTCTTCCCACCCCTTTGAAGGCAGCTTCCAGAATATGATGACGATTCTTCCCGGAAAGTTGCCTGACATGCAGGGTAAGTCCGCTCTGGACCGCTAATGCTCGAAAGAATTCTTCAGCCATCTCGATCGGAAACTCACCAACCATACCGTCCGGGCAATCTACCGCCCAAACAAGGTAGGCACGGTTGGAGAAATCCAAAGCCACTTGAACAAGGGCTTCGTCCATGGGAAAAAGAGCCTCCCCGATCCGTTCAATCCCCACCTTATCGCCGCAAGCTTCCCGCAAAGCCAGTCCCAACACGATACCACAATCTTCTATCGTATGGTGAACATCCACCTCTAAATCCCCGCGGGCTTGAAGAATGAGATCGATATAGGCAAAGCGGGCTAAGGCTGTTAACATATGATCAAAAAAGCCAATCCCGGTCTCGACTTGAGCTTCTCCCGTTCCGTTAAGATTCAAGCGAACGTGGATCTCTGTTTCCTTCGTTTTCCGTTCAATATAGGCTTCTCGCAATGTAATGATCCCCTTTCAAAAGAACAATCTTAGTCGCGCGTTGAACCGGTGCTGATCTCCCGAATTGCTCGTAAGAATCCCTCGTTTTCTGCGGGTAACCCCGCACTAATGCGCAGACATTTCCCAAGAACCGGGAGCTCACCCATGTTGCGGACGAGAAATCCCCTCTTCAACAACTCCTCTGCCCACCCTTCGGGATCAGCTGGCTTAAAGAGAATAAAATTTGCCCGCGTCGGATAGACCACGACGTCCGGAATTTGAGATAATCCCTCATGCAATTTATGTGTTTCTGCTTTGATCTGCTGAATTTGCGACTGATACTCTCCTAAGTAACCTAAGGCCAGGATCCCCGCCTTTTGACTGAACGAATTGACATTATACGGCGGCCTCACCCTGTTGATTAGGGCAATGGTCTCCGGTTGGCCAAGTAGATAACCCAGGCGAAGGCCGGCCATGCCAAAGGATTTAGAGAACGTCCGGAGGATAATTAAGTTGGGGAAGTTTTCAATCTCGGGAATAAGAGTTTCCTCTGAAAACTCTGCATAAGCCTCGTCAACCACCACAATTTTACCACTTTCCTTTACCAATCGAAGAATCCCTTCTTGAGGGAATAGCGAACCGGTGGGGTTATTAGGATTACAAACGATCACTACATGGGCCTCCGGGGACTTTGCCGCCTCTAACATCTTCGCTATGTCCAAAGCTAAGCCGTTTAACAAGGGAACAGGTACAACTGTGGTGTCGGTCAAACGAGCGTAATTCTGATACATCCCGAACGTCGGGGGGTGAATAATTAGGGATTTCCCCAAGCCGCCAAAAGTGAGTAAAATAAGCTGGATCAGTTCATCAGACCCGTTACCGATCAGGATTCCTTCCGGAGAGGTTTCCGTATACGTCGCTATGGCCATTTTGAGGTCCCCACCCATTCCGTCCGGATAGCGGTTTAACGCCAGGTCCTCAATGTACAATGCCTCCCGCATTCCCGCCGGCCAGGGAAAAGGATTTTCATTTGCATCGAGTTTAATGCACTGGGGCAGATATTTAGCTTCATAAGGAACGAGCTGCCGGACTTCCGGGCGAACTAAGCTCTCCAGGTTACTTAATATAGGCTCCACTCTATCTATCTCTCCTCTCTGTGTCTCCAAGGCTTATTTAACCCTCACTTCCACAGCGCGGGCATGCGCTTCTAATCCTTCGCTGCGGGCGAGGATGGCGATCTGCTTGGCATCCCTTTTCAGGGCTGCTTCCGAATAGCCGATCACACTGACCTTCTTCATGAACGTATCGACATTAAGGGGAGAGTAAAACCGAGCCGTCCCTCCGGTCGGTAAAACGTGATTTGGTCCCGCAAAGTAATCTCCTACTGGTTCTGAGGAATACCTTCCGAGAAAGACCGCACCAACATTTTGAACTTGCCCTAACCAGGAATAGGGGTCCTGCACGACCAGTTCAAAGTGTTCCGGGGCAATTTTGTTGACCAAATCCATACCTTCCTGGAGATCCGACACGAGAATTGCAGCCCCATAATTCTCCAAGGAAACCCGGGCAATTTCGGCACGGGGTAAGTCTTCAAGCTGCCGCTCCACCTCTGATAAGGTCTGCTCAAGGAGTTGACGAGAAGGCGAGACTAAGATCGCCGAGGCCAGGCGATCATGCTCAGCCTGAGAAAGCAAATCAGCGGCTATTTCTTCCGGGTGTCCACTCTTGTCTGCTAAGATTAATATCTCACTCGGTCCGGCCAGCATATCAATATCGACCGTTCCAAAAACATGTTTTTTGGCTAGAGTAACATAAATGTTCCCCGGCCCGGTTATTTTATCCACAGGAACGATCGTCTCCGTCCCATAGGCTAACACCCCAATCCCTTGAACCCCTCCTACTTTATAAACTTCGGTCACCCCAGCTTCAGCCGCCGCCACCAAAACTTCAGCCCGTAGCGTACCATCAGCTCCGGGGGGGCTGACCATCGCAATTTCTTTTACTCCTGCTACCACAGCAGGCAAGGCGTTCATCAGGACGGACGATGGATAGGAAGCCGTTCCCCCGGGTACGTAAATACCCACGCGTTTAAGCGGAAGAATAAGCTGCCCGAGTATACTCCCATCTTGATCCGGTTCCAACCAGGAGGTTCGTTTCTGCTTCTCATGATAGCGCAGGATATTTCCCTTCGCCGTTCGCAGTGCTTCTAAAAACTCCTTGCTCACGTTTTGATAAGCCCCTTGGATTTCCTCATCCGACACCCTCAAACCGCTTGGGCGCAGGTTAATATGATCAAATTCCTCGGTCAGTTGATAAACCGCTTCTTCCCCATCCTTCCTGACACGCTTGAGTATGTCTGCAACACGCTTCTCCAGGGTTGCATCATCTCCGTACGATTTCCGAGTGAGACGGTTTAAATCGATGTCTCTTAGGTTCTCAATCTTCATAAGTTTCCACCCTTTGTTTCATGCTCTGCTTGCTGCTTATTTTAACGAAACGTCCTCTTGCAAGCCCTTACGTAAACGCTCTACTAAATCCCTAATTCGCTCGTATTTCAAGCGATAGGCCACACGGTTTGCGATCAAGCGGGAAGTCGCTTCCAGAATCGGAGCAACCTCGACCAAGCGATTTTCCTTGAGCGTTTTCCCAGTGGAAACAATATCCACGATCATTTCAGCCAGGTCAACGCACGGAGCAAGCTCAATATTGCCATGAAGTTTAATGGGCTGGACCTGCATGCCCAGCCCACTAAAGAAAGTCTCTGCGACCCGGGGAAATTTCGTGGCTACTCGTTGATGGTTCAGTCCACTTAAATCATAGTCTCCACACGGAAGTTTGGGTGGGACACTAGCCTCCGGCATAGCAACCACAAATCGACAAAATCCGAATTTAAGGTCAAGTAATTCCGCCACGTCTTTATTCACTTCCAAAAGGGTATCTTTCCCCACAACACCAAGATCTGCAGCCCCATATTCAACAAACGTTGGAATATCTGTGGCGCGGCAAATAATGATTTTGACCTTACTATCCTGAAGATCATAGAAGAGCTTTCGGGAATCTTCATTAACATGGCTGCATTCTATCCCAATCCGACTCAATAATTGGATGGAGTCAATCAGTAACTTTCCTTTAGGCAGCGCAATCGTTAAAAAATCTTGTTCCACTAGGTTATCCCCTTCCAATATCCCGTAAAAATTACAGCTTATAAATGAGTGTTTCCTTTCAATTCATTCCTTTAATTAATTAAAGTATTAAAATATATTACTATTATATCAATGTCTTTTTATTCTGGCAACCCCTGAAGGTTAAAAAAGACAAGTCCTTCAATTAGGCTTGTCTCTTAAATACAAGTAATTAATTTCCCATCTCAATCCCCAGATTACGTGCCGCTATCAGCAAAGGGTCGGTTAAAGGCACTAGTTTAAGCTTATCGACTGCTTCATAGAGGGGAACCCGTACAATATTTCTGCCCCGAAGAGCGACCATGATCCCAAATTCCTCTTCGATTACTGCATTAACCGCGGCAACACCGTATAGGGAAGAAAGCACTCGATCATACGAATTGGGAGACCCGCCACGCTGGAGATGGCCAAGCACCGTCACTCGCGTTTCCATCCCAAATTGTTCTTCGAGTTCATTGCCTATTTTGGCGCCAATACCTCCCAACTTAATCGGGTCGAAACGTCCCGAGACCAGTCGCTCAATCACTATATCGCCACCCAAAGGTTTAGCACCTTCTGCGACAACAATGATACTAAATATCTTCCCTACTTTTGCCCGATGTTGGGTGGCTTGTACCACCCGATCAAGCTTATATGGAATTTCCGGAATTAAGATCACGTCCGCTCCTCCGGCTACTCCTGCATACAAAGCTATCCAGCCTGCATAGCGCCCCATTACTTCGAGAATCATGACCCGGTGATGGGATTCCCCCGTGGTGTGGAGACGGTCAAGCGCCTCCGTGGCCGTTTCCACCGCTGTCTGAAAGCCAAAGGTTTGATCGGTGGCCCTCAAATCATTGTCAATCGTTTTTGGAATTCCGATCACATTGAGTCCCAGGTTCTCAAGCTTAAGTGCAATATTTAAACTGCCGTCCCCACCAATAGCAATTAAGGTATCCACATCGCGTTCCTTTAAATTCTGGATAACATCACCTGAACGGTCTAATATTTGAACTTTCCCATTTACTTCCGTTTCATACGCAAAGGGATTGTCCCGATTTGTTGTTCCAAGAATTGTACCGCCACGCGGTAAAATACCCGAGACATCCTTTAACGCCAAGGGCATGAAATCTCCTTCTACCGCGCCATGATAACCATCCTTAATTCCGAGCACTTTTATTCCATAATTGTGCGCGCTTTTAACAACTGACCGAATCACCGCATTAAGCCCCGGGCAGTCCCCTCCGCCAGTAAGTACTGCAATTTTACGCATCTACGACACTCCTTAATTTAAATTTAAACTTCCTCCGGCCTACTCATTTATGCTCCGTGACTAACCATGCTCTTGGAAATCAAGGGTTTTTGCAGTTGAAACACATAAATTATGTTTATGCTCTTTAAACAATATCCCTGATAGTTTAGACTCATTTTATTGCCGGTAATATACAAAATAATTTAAGTCATACTATAGGTTTACATTTATGCAATTTTGTTTATATTTTTATATAAGGGTTCTAAAAGAGTTAAGAAACCCTTTTTATGTGTAAGACTTCCATTTCTAGCATTCCCACTTGAACGAAAATATAAATGGTAAATGGTAGTTTACAATTTATGAAATACAAATAAATACTGGGCTAATAGACTGAGCGTCTAGAAAAGTGGCGTCAAGCGAATAGCGATGGAACGTGTATGAACGTGCTAAGAAACTTCCTTCAACTTTATTCAACATACATAAGCTGCTTAATATTCTTGAGCCGTGCCATCAACTGGGCCGCTTCATTTCCCATAGTTTCGAGTACCATTTCAACCCTTTTCCCGGTGGCCCTTAAGGCTTGGCATTGGCGAATAATCTTCTCTGCATCGGATCCATAAACCAAAATTTCGGCTCCCTCCACAGGGGGAAGTGGGAATTGTTCTAACAGGTTCCCGAGGTGAATAGCAAACCCGGTTGCCGGCTGTGGAACACCAAAGTCGGCGTACAACGTATCATAACGTCCTCCCTCAACCACCGGAAAACCCATTCCTGAAACATATCCTTCAAAAACCGCACCCGTATAATAGGAAAAACCACGTAGAATGCCTAAATCCAGTGCGACATTTGCTTGAACTCCAAAATCGTGCAAATACCGATAAATTCGCCTTAAACTCTCCACAGCTTCCCTAATCGCTGACCGTTCACTCCAGAGGAGGACTTCATCAAGAATTTCTTCTCCTCCGTGAAAATGAGGTAAACGCAGTAATAGCTCCTGAACACGTTCAGGTAACCCGCTAAGACTTACCCAGCTTTCCACGCCAACCATGTCTTTGCGAGCTAACGCTTCTTCCAGCTTGGCTTGCATCCCCTCATTAACCCCCGCTTCCAACATGAGTCCTGAAAAGATCCCCATATGCCCAAGGTTAAACTGATAGTTTTTCAAACCTAAACCCGCAATAGCTTGCACAGCGAGGGCAATCACCTCTGCATCAGCCAGTTCCTGGTCAGAACCGATGAGTTCTACGCCCACTTGGCGGAACTCTCTATGCCTAACCATAGTATTCCGATAGACATCCGCACTGTAACACAGACGAAGCGGTAAATCCGCCCCGCGCATACGTGTACTGACCAGGCGTGCTATCGGCATCGTCAGCTCTGGTCGCAAGGCTAGAATACGTCCTTCCCGGTCAAAAAATTTGTATAATAAGTTGTCTTGCTCGATATCCGGTTGAACACATGCGCAAAATTCAAGGGTCGGAGTCAACACTTTCTTATAAGACCACTGACGAAAAAGCGCAAGAATATCATTCTCTAAGCGCTCCTGCACGGCGACTTCTTCCGGGAGTAAATCGCGCATACCCTCCGGTATACGTTGTCCTAGATTTGTTCTTAGCAATATAATTCTGCTCCTTCTATATTGACATAATCAAGTACCTAAACATTTTGCTCTTGCAAACGCTTTAAGATCAGTTGATACCCATCCGCTCCAAAATTTAAACAACGCTTAACTCGGCTGATCGTTGCCGTACTCACTCCTGTCACATCCCCAATAGCCGTGTAGGTTTCATTCCTCTGCAACATTTTGGCAACTTCCAGACGCTGGGCCAGAGCTTTAATTTCTGCTATTGTCGCAATATCTTCAAAGAACCGATAACACTCTTCTTTGTCTTTTAGCAATAAAACTGCTTCAAATAAGGCATCCGTTAACGGATTCTGTAAACGCTCATCGCTAAACATAGTTTTCCTCCTTGAAAAAGGTTACTTCCTTCCTTTAATATATTAAAGCGTAGTTCTTCTGTCAAGAGCCTTTCGCGAAGGCTATTTCAAATAAAGATAACGCTCCATACTGGGGATATACGGAGACCATTCATCCTTTGGATGATTCTCTTTTGCTTGCTCAAAATGGAAAAGTTCGGCATCCATGACATCTGCATAGTGGATCACCAACGCTTCCATTAACTTGGGTCTTTTTGGGGATTGCCACTCATATTTTCCATGGTGACTTGTAATGATATGAAGTAACTTGGATCGCAACTCACGTGGAAAGTCCGGAATTTTCGCCATCTCCTCGGTTAATAATTCGATCCCTAAGATAATGTGCCCCAGAAGTCGCCCTTCGGTTGTCACTTTAATTCCTCTGGAATATGAATACTCCCCGATCTTACCAATATCATGCAAAAGCGCACCTGTTATGACTAAATCACAGTCCATTTTTGGATAATGCCCGGCAATCCCCTCTGCAATCTCAGCCACTCTAACACTGTGCTCCCAAAGCCCGCGCAGATAGGCTTGATGGATTTTCATGGCTGCCGGAGCCTGCCGATAAGCCGGTCCCCATACCGGGTGGAATAGAAACTGTTCCAGGAGGGCTTTAAGTTCAGGTTGCGTAATCTTATCCGAAAGGACTTTTAAGCGATTTTCCAACTCCTCCACGGTAACCGGAGAACTCGGCAAAAGGTCGGATAAATCCACCTCTTCCTGAGGAATCATCCGGATTGTTTCAACCGTAAGATCAAGTGTACCACGGTATTCAGAAGCAACCCCTTTGACACAAAAAATGTCCTGATCATTTAGCCATCCAAGGACTTTTGGGTCATAGTTCCACATTTTCCCCTGGATCATTCCCGAACAATCCTGGCACGTCAAGGAGAGATATGCTCCAGGCTTTTGCCGGAAGCGAACTTCTTTCCATTCATTGACCAGGACAGTTCCCTCGAACCGTTCCCCGGCTTTACAATCTTTCAGCATATCATAAATTCTTCCTTTCATTTACTGCATTGTTTATAATCTTAACAAAAGCGAATTTGAACATTTTTTATGGTATCAACCCCTATCACTCTGGCGACAGCTAACCTCAATAATTATATCATAGTTCAATCAGAGACCTAAAAATCATACTTCCGATTTGTTAACTTATAGAAAGTATACGCCTGTGGGTAGCAAAAAAATCTCCCCGACATAACATATTCAAACTTAACTTTATCGAAAGTTAGCCGTGGCTAACCTATCGCTTAAAAAGTGAATTTACACCCAATAACCAAAAGGGGGCACATAATTATGAAGGACGCAGAACGAATCGATCTGTTAGCAGACTTATCTCCGGGTTCTGTCTGTCAGATCGTATCCTTGGAATTGAGTGGACTACTGCGGCGACGAATTCTCGACTTGGGAATCGTCCCTGGAACGTTGATCCACTGTATTCGACGAGGTCCTTCCGGTGACCCGACTGCTTATCTGGTCAGGGAAACACTCGTTGCCTTGAGAAGTGAAGACGCTGCCCAAATCTTAGTTAGAAAGTTATGGAATGGAGAGGAAAATGTATGAATTTTTCTGTGAAGCAAAAGAGAGTGTTATGGCAAGATCGTTTTGGTATTTCCTTAGCAACCGGCCAGTTCGGCGTTGCTTTGGCAGGAAATCCAAACGTTGGGAAGAGTACGATTTTTAATGCTCTTACTGGGCTGCATCAGCATACGGGTAATTGGCCTGGTAAAACAGTGGATAATGCCCAAGGGAGCTTCCAATTTCAACAGAAATCCTTTTTGCTTGTCGATTTACCGGGTACTTATTCCTTATTAGCCCATACAGTAGAGGAACAAATTGCCAGAGACTTTCTGTGTTTCGCCTCGCCGGATGTGACAGTGGTTGTCCTTGATGCGACTTGCCTGGAGAGGAATCTCAACTTGGCTCTCCAGGTTTTTGAAATAACTCCAAAAGTTATTATCTGCCTAAATCTCATGGATGAGGCCCGGAAGAAAAATATTATGATCGATGTACCTTCTTTAGAGCGCGAATTGGGAGTACCGGTAGTCGCTGCTGCTGCTCGCCAAGGAAAGGGACTTCCAGAACTTCAAGAGAAAATACTTCAAGTTGCCTCTGGTGCTTTGCAGACAAAACCCCGCCAAATCGCCTATTCACCTGAAGTGGAAAAGGCCGTAAAACAATTACTGCCCTTGGTGGGATCTCTCGCCGACAACACTTTTTCCCCCCGCTGGCTTGCCTTACGACTATTGGACGGAGATAGCAGTTTCCTGGATAGTTTAAACAGTTTTCTTGGTATCAGCCGAGGTTGGGAGGGGGCAAAATGCGCGCAATAAGGCCTGTAAAAAGTTTAAGCGAAGTGTGGTGCAAGGCCGAAGGTGTCCGAAGGTCTTATCCCTATTCTTTCAGCGATCAGATCGTTGCCGATATCTATGGAAATGCAGAACAGATCACTAAGCATGTTCTCTCTAAAAAAGAGAACAAACGTTGTCTTTTTGATCAAAGGCTGGATGACCTGGTAACTTCCAAGTGGTTTGGCTATCCGCTTATGCTGCTATTATTGGTTATCGTCTTTTGGATAACCATAGAAGGGGCGAACATTCCTTCCAGCTTCCTCGCCACCTGGCTCTTTGCTTTCCAGGACCAGCTCACGCTCTGGTTCCAATGGATCGGTGCCCCTGCTTGGGTACATGGAGTTCTTGTTCTGGGAGTCTATCGGACATTAGCCTGGGTTGTCGCCGTTATGTTGCCCCCGATGGCCATCTTTTTTCCCCTGTTTACGCTTTTAGAAGATTCCGGATATCTCCCTCGTATTGCTTTTAACCTGGATCATATTTTCAAAAAAGCCAAAGCCTGCGGCAAACAGAGCCTGACCATGTGTATGGGGTTCGGGTGTAATGCCGCCGGAGTTACTTCCTGCAGAATTATTGACTCTCCCCGCGAACGCTTGATCGCGATTTTGACCAATGTTTTTGTTCCATGCAATGGGAGATTTCCAACATTGATAGCTATTACCTCTGTTTTTATTGGCTATACTATTGCAGCCTATTCAGGATTGATCAATGCGCTGGTTATTACCTTAATAATTATGTTGGGTATAGGGGTTACTTTGTTAGTCTCCTGGCTCCTGTCTATGACAATTTTAAAGGGTGAACCCTCATCCCTTGTCCTGGAATTGCCGTCTTACCGACGACCTCAGATTGGTGCGGTAATCTATCGTTCCATAATCGAGCGTACCATATTTGTTTTAAGACGGGCAATGATAGTAGCCGCTCCTGCCGGCGGAGTGATCTGGATTCTGGGGAATATTTATATTGGGGATCAAAGCATTATTACCACTGTTGCTCATGCTCTAAATCCGCTGGGGCACTTAATTGGCCTGGATGGGATTATCCTGATGGCCTTTATTCTGGGACTGCCGGCAAATGAGATCGTCTTACCGATTCTCATAATGAGTTATCTCTCTACCGGCAGCCTCCAGGAGTATGCCGGTTTGGAAGAACTGAGAATGGTCTTGGTAAATAACGGATGGACCTGGCTGACGGCGATAAATGTCATGCTGTTTTCCTTGCTGCATTGGCCTTGTGCTACAACTTTGCTGACGATCTACAAGGAATCCGGCAGTAAGAAATGGGTCTTTCTCTCTTTTCTGATTCCGACGCTGGTTGGATTAAGTGTCTGTTTTATTTTCACCCAAGTGGTACGGCTCTTTGGCTTGGTCTAGCAAGCAGTATTTCCGCTTATTTTACTGGAGGCAAAATGTTCTCCAGTAAAACCTTATGCCACTCCGGGTTATTATTCAGGAAAGTGACTATGGCTTGGATCGAGCAGATCGTAGCGTCTGAAAGATAATGTTCCATAGCCTCCGCTTCTGCAGTAATATCACAGTCAGTTCCGATCAGAATAAGAAATTCCTGTAACAATCGGTTGCGTTTAACTAAGAAATCACCGCGTTGTTTCCCTTTTTCTGTGAGGATGATCTCACCGTAGCGTTGATAGGAAATAAACTCACTCTTATTGAGTTTATGCAAAGCTTTTGTAACCGAAGGTAAAGAAACCGCCAGTTTATGACTAAGATCAGTCACTCGGACGGAATCTGAAGATAGCGAAAACCGGTATAACTCTTCCAAGTAGTCTTCTAAACTGGGGGTGAGAATCGTCATTGCCGCTCCTTATCAGGTTTTTTATGTTTTTGAGGACTGTTAATAATATTGTACGCATATGCTTTCCCTCTAGACCCTCTACCGACTTAATTGCAACCATAAACCAGAGGCTATTTCGAACTGTGCAGTTGAATAAGAAATAATAACCATAAAGTAATTAGATTACTGGATAGATTGGAAATAATAATTTATACTATGTTTCAGAAGTATGTCTAATGCTCTTGTTTTGTTTGCTTGATGAACCAACGGCTGGACTGACTCCTTGTTAAATTAAACCATTTTGCAATTATGACAATATCCGTATATCTCCAGCTTATGTCCAGTCACGTCGAAATCTATCTTCTTTTTCAAGATATCCTGAAGTTCTCCCATAGGGCAGTCTTCAATGGAAATCACCTTATGGCAACCAACGCAATAAAGATGATGTTTATGCTCATGATGGTTTAGTTCATACCGTGCTTTGCCATCATCCATAGCTGATTTTATAACCAGGTTTTTAGAGACAAATGCATCCAGCGTCCTATAGACCGTGGACAAATTTATTGAAGCAGTCTTTTTTCTTAACGATATATAGAGTTCCTCTGCTGTCATTGGCTGTTCAGATTGTTCCAGGAGAAGTAGGATAGCATTTCTATGCCTGGTACTTTTCATCCCTTCACGCTTCAGGATTTCCGTATAGTTAGTGTTTTCTTCCAACAAGATCATCCCTTAATTCTTGATAGTTCAGTACTCAATAAATCTATTTTAATCTTTTTAAATATTTAAGCAATCTTTGGTCCGTTAAAACTTGTCGAGCAATCAACCATCTAATTGTATTAGTCTGGATTTCACTCTATTCGATGATTAATACGGTAAATAATAATTGACAATTATAAAGAATAGAATATAATCTGATTGTAATGCAAATGCATGGCGTTTGCAAATTTTTAAATGGGGGGAAGGTAGTTTTTTGAATTCAAAGTCAGTTAAACTTCTTTGCCTGGTGCTATTAGGCTTATTGGTGGTAAGCGGGTGCAGTACTAATAACGAATCCCAGGTTACAATCAGTCCAACTCATAACTCAAGTTCAAAAACGATGACAATCGCTGCTTCATTCTATCCAATGTATATATTTACTTTGAACGTTGCCAAGGACATCCCTAATGTCAACGTGATTGATATGACTAAGCCCACGGCAGGATGCCTTCATGATTATGCAGTAACTCCTGATGACATGAAAAATCTTGAGGAAGCAAAAATCCTCATCACCAATGGAGCAGGCATGGAATCCTTCATGGCTAAGATTACGAACCAAATGCCGAATTTAAAAATAGTTGAGGCCAGTAAAGGAATCGAACTAATTAAAGGAGATGGGAATGAAGGCGATAATCCTCATGTCTGGGTAAGTATCTCTAATGCTATCAGGCAGGTGCAGAATATCGGAGATCAACTTGCTTTATTAGACCCCAATAATGCCACAAAATATCAAGAAAACACCAATATGTATATCAAAAAGTTAGAAGCACAAAGAGCTAAAATGCATCTGGCCTTGAACGGCATAAAAAGCCGTGATATCGTGACCTTCCATGAAGCATTTCCCTATTTCGCGAAAGAATTCAACTTCAACATAGCCGGGGTAATTGAACGTGAACCGGGTTCAGAACCCAGTGCCAAAGAATTGGCTGAGACAATAGACAAGGTAAAAAGTCTGAAGGTCAAAGCTCTTTTCGCAGAACCACAATATTCAACTAAAGCGGCTGAGACAATTGCAAGAGAGACCAGTGCTAAGGTTTATACGCTTGACCCCGTTGTAATGGGACCTATGGAAGCAGATGCCTATCTCAATATTATGGACCTCAATCTTAGAACATTACAAGAGGCGCTGAAATGAACATGAACTTGAACATGATACAACCGAAATGTAATCATAGTCGACAAGGGACATCCTGTCAGTCTGGACTTTGTTGTACCAAAATTACCAACTTTGGAGTTTCACGTGGCGGTACAGAAATATTACGAAACGTCAATCTCCACATTCACTGTGGAGATTTGACGGCGATTATCGGTCCTAACGGTGCCGGAAAAAGCACGCTTCTTAAGGCAATCTTAGGTGAGATCCCCCATACTGGAGAACTTCAATTTCTTGATGCCAAGAACGAAGGAACAACAAAACCGTCTATGGGTTATGTCCCACAAAGGCTTGAGCTCGATTCAAGTTCCCCAACAAGTGTCCTTGACATATTTGCAGCTGCCCACACTAAGATACCTATCTGGTTTACTTATCCTAAAAAAATACGTCAACATGTTCGAGAAACTCTAGCCCGCACTCAGGCGGACCACTTAATCAATAAACGCTTAGGCGCCTTATCCGGAGGGGAGTTACAAAGAGTTTTACTCGCCCTCGCCCTTGATCCAATTCCTCACCTCTTACTTCTGGATGAACCCGTATCAGGTATTGACCAGAGAGGTTTAGAGTTTTTTTATAAAACAGTTTCTATTCTTCGGAATAACTACGACTTATCCATAATCCTGGTTTCTCATGACTTGAATTTAGTAGGGGAGTATGCTGATAGTGTAGCCTTTGTCAATAATAAGACGATTGAATGCGGCGGACCTCCCCAGGAAGTATTCAGTAATGAAAAAGTAATCCAGGCATTTGGTTTAGATTGGTCGAATCGTTATCTTAGAAACGAGAAGGATAGGGTGGATAATGCATTTTTGGTATAGTCTGATGGACTTATTGCTGCCTTTCGGTTGGGTACAGCATGAGTTTATGAGGAATGCGCTCCTGGGGGTTTTATTGGTAACCCCCATTTTCGGATTGCTTGGTACAATGATTGTTAATAACAAAATGGCCTTCTTTTCTGATTCGTTGGGGCATTCCGCCCTAACAGGGATTGCCATTGGAGTTATATTGGGCATTAAAAATCCTATTTGGTCTATGCTCTTCTTTTCAGTGTTGATTACAATTGCCATTCTAGTTGTCAAAGAAGCAAATACGGCTTCTACCGATACAATAATTGGGGTATTTTCTTCTACGGCGGTAGCACTTGGCATAGTCATACTTTCTCGCAACGGCGGATTCAGCAAATACTCGGTTTATCTTATTGGTGATTTGTTAAGTATTAATCAAACAGATTTATTAACACTAAGCATTGTCTTTGTACTGGTGATTGCTTTCTGGATCGTTATTTTTAATCGAATTCTTCTGGCCAGTATGAACCCTTCTTTAGCACGTAGCCGAGGGATTAATGTTCGACTTTATGAGTATTTATTTAGCATGCTTATGGCGGTTATCGTGACAATTTCTATTCAATGGGTCGGCATACTCATCATTAGCTCCCTCCTGATTTTGCCGGCTGCTTCTTCGCGAAATATTGCAAAAAACATGCGGCAATACCACGTATACTCTGTCTTGATTGCTCTTCTCTCCGGAGTATCCGGGCTAATCTTATCTTATTTTTGGGGAACAGCTACCGGGGCAACGATAGTGCTGATCTCCTCAGCATTTTTTGTAATAACTTTTATTGGGAAGTTACGACTGAGCTGAAACCAACACGGATTCTTCATTGAACGCCTTATTCCAAGACCTGCAAACTCATTTTATAATCGTAGATCAACTCGTTGAAATCCTCTGTCGAGCCGGTATCGCGGATTAGTATTTGGGCTTTTTGCAGCAATCGTTTATGTACCTCCTCCCTACCGATAAGAAAATTGATCATCCGCTTCATGTTTGGGTCACTTGTCAGCCCCAAATGCTGCTGATACAGACGGCTTGCCCGAGTTTCTGCCTGCACATCCGCCTGCAGAACGGTGCTGCAGTTAACGCTTTGATCAATATAGTTAATCACCCATGGAGCGCCCTGAGAATTAACGCATGTCAGCGAGGGGCCTCCTAATTTTTTGATTGCTGCTGCAATTATTTCCATATGCCCCAATTCTTCTGCGGCAAATAACCCTAGTAGTTCTCGAGTATAACGGTTTGAGATATTGGAACGATGATTTATGTACTGTATGGACGATGATAATTCGCTGTTTCTTCCGGCATAATGTTCGAGTAACACTTTTGCGAACGTTAGGTCTTGGCGTTCAACATGGATCGGATAGAAAATTTGCTTGCGAAAATTAAACACTTTTATCCCCCCTTATGATAGAGCACCCTACCTATATCATATGGGGAAGAATCGCAACGGGTACAAAGTAAATAATTTTTTTCATAGACAACATTTTACAGGTATTTCTAAGGATTTACTACAAAAACTAATTATGAGCCAAAAATATAGTTCACAAAGGAGATTTTACTATGAGATTTAAAAAGATCGATCCAGGACCCTTAAGTTTCCTTCAACCCGGGTGGATTGCATTCCATGCCGCCATTATAACCGGGGTAACACTGTTGGGTAAGGCTTGGGAAAAAAGAAGCCGCTGGTAAGAAGAAGAATTTTCGAAAGATGCTTGACTATATTACGGATAACCTTGTCTGACTTTAGCGGAGCGTGATATTCAAAATAAAGACTGTTTTTCTCGTTAGCAAGCGGCCAAGAATATTAGCCGCTTGCTTTTATTTCTCAAAGGGTGTGAATAAGTAGCAATGGCCATATGTGAAAATTATTAATGATCCTTGTATGAGACATTATTATATGTTACTAATCCTTCCAAAATGCCGGCAGGAATAGTACCAATATAGGGTATATTTCCAACCTTCCAATCAGCATCAAGATACTTAAGACGTATTTCCCACTATCCGGCATAAAGCCAAAGTTTTGGGTCGGACCCACCAGATTAACTCCCGGTCCGATATTTCCCAGACAAGTTGCGGAGGCCGACAAGCTGCTCAAGACATCAATGCCCATTGCTGTGAGCGATAGCATACCCAAAGCCATAATCAGAATATAAAGAAAGAAAAACTGTAAAACGTTGATGAGCAAGTCATCTTTGATAAGGTGTTCGCCAAATCTTAGCGGTAAAATAGCTTTGGGATGAACCATCTTTTTTAATTCTATTTTGATGCGCAGTAAAATTATAAGATACCTTCCCGGCTTAATGCCTCCTCCGGTCGATCCGGAACATCCGCCTACAAACATCATTAGAAGTATAATTGCTAAGCCAAATGCCGACCATTGATTATAATCGACAGAGACATAACCGGTGGTAGTAACGATGGAGACTATTTGAAAAAAAGCTATCCTAAGACCAGCCTCCCAACCCGTACCCGAATTTAAAAATAGGATCCTTAAGAAAACCAATAGACTCGCCGCAACGATAATGATTGTATAGAGTCTGAATTCGGAGTTTCTTAGGTATGTCAATAGGCTTCGTTTCTTGAAAGCAAAGTAGTGGAGTGCAAAGTTGGCTCCGGCGATGAACATAAATAGAATTAGCGTCCATTGGATAAAAGGGCTGGGATAGAACGCCATGCTGGAATTCTTCGTGGAGAAGCCGCCGGTTGCCATGGTTGCAAACGAATGGCAAAGTGCATCAAAAAAATCCATCCCGAAAAAATAAAGTAATAGGGTACAAGCAATACTGAGGAGAAGATATATAATCCACAGCCTTCTGGCAGTTTCGCGAATGCGGGGACTGATATTTTCAGTAATGGGACCGGGCCCTTCAGCTTTAAATAATTGCTTGGCCTGTGAACCCAGGTTAGCCATGACGGCAACGAGAAGAACGATAATCCCCATACCGCCAAGCCAATGAGTAAGGCTGCGCCAGAACAATAAACCCCGGGGCCATGCTTCGACGTCGCTGACTACACTGGCACCGGTGGTAGTGAAGCCGGAAACGGATTCAAACAAGGCATCTGCAAATGAAGGGAGATAGCCGGAGAATAGATAAGGCAGGGTACCAAAGATCGAGACAATTGCCCACCCCAGACTTACTAAAGCAAAGCCTTCTCTAAGGTTAATTTTACCCGGTTTGTAAAAAGCACGACTTAAAAGCAACCCGCATATTATCGTTAGAATAGCCGCTTGCAAAATGGGTATTGTTACATCTTCATAATAAGCAATGGACCAGCCCAAACAACTTAGCATAGCAATGCCAATTATGAGAATAATGCGGCCCAGATTCCCCAGAATAACTGCTGACCTGATCAATTCCCTTACTTCCCTTCTTTAAGAAGTTCCCAATAATAGGAGTTGTGCAACTCGTCGCCGACCTGGTCAATCTCTGACCTTCTTAAAAAAGATCGGGTGTGGCAGTGAGACTACCGCTTACGGACTTAATAAATCTCTAACTTCCCTTCTTAAAGAAGTGCTCTATCTTGTGGATACTTTTGAGTAAAGAAAATACAATCAGTCGATCAAAGGGAACAATTTTAAAAGTACCATCAGGAATAATAATTTTATCATCGCGCAGCGCTGCCCCAATCATTGAACCGGTCGGTAATTTAATATCTTTCAGTTGTTTATTCAATACGTTTGCTCCGGGTTGGGCTATTAGCTCCAACATTTCGGCCCGATCTTCTCCAAATATAGTTACGGAAATGATATCACCCACCCGCATGTATTTAAGAATGGCGCCGGCCGTAAGTAACCGGGGACTGATTATGGTATCAATACCAACTTGTTCAGCTAACGGTAATATATCAGTCCGCTTAAGCTGACAAACAGTCTTCTTGACGCCTAAATTACTGGCAATGAGTGCAGATAGCAAGTTTATTTTATCATCATCACTTAAGGCGACAAAAAGATCGGAGGCTTTGATGTTTTCTTCCTCCAACAATTGATAATCACTGCCCTCCCCATGAATAACCAAAGTACGCTTCAGCTTTTGGGAGATTTTCTGGGCCCGGGCAAAGTCCTTTTCAATGATTTTGATATTCATTAAAGGCTGACTAGTTTCCAGAATCTGAGCCAAATAGAAGCCTGTCCGCCCTCCTCCCAGAATCGTCACCTGCTCCACCTTGCGGGCATCAAATCCCAGGAGTACCTCCACGGCTTTCATATCGCTGGTCCGGGCCATGAGATGAATATGATCTCCGAGCTTCAGGATGTCATCGCCATTCGGTACTAATATGACATGCTTACGCAAAATGGATACAATATTATAAGGAATAGACATATCCAATTGCTTGATTTTCTTGCCCAATAATGGAGAGTCCGCCTTCAATTCCAACTCTAAAAGCTGAACTTTCCCATCAGCATAATAATCAACCCCAAGCGCTTCAGGATTCTTCGCAATTTCAGCAATTTCCCACGCTGTGACCCGGTCAGGATTAATTATAAGATCAATGCCCATTAATTGTTTAAGGGAGAATTCTTTAACTTCAAGATACTCAGGGTTGCGAACCCTTGCCACAGTTGTTTTTGCCCCATATTTTTTGGCAAGCAGACACGCTACCATATTAAGTTCATCATACTCGGTAACTGCAATCAGCATATCTGCTTTTTTAACACCGGATGATAATAATACCGACGTAGAGGACCCGCTGCCGGAAATCACTTGAATATCAAGTGCATTTTCCAATATTTGCTGCCGCTCAGGGGATTGTTCAATTACTGTTACATCGTGACCTTCAGTCGATAACAATTGGGCCATATTAAAGCCCACTTTACCTGCCCCGATTATAATGACCTTCATAAAACGCTCCATCCCTTTCTGAGGCACAAAAATATTGTGATTTCTTCCGGCAGCGAAGCCGCGGGCTATAAACAGAGTTCTTAGCGTCATGATGGAGTTTTTACTCCACCTGACGGTTAGAAATCGTTATCCGGGAGTTGTACAGTTCTTATCTCCCTCTTAAAGAAGAAGGAGATAAGAACTGTTAGCTAGCGGATAAAAATTAAATAGCCGTTCCCTCAACAAATCAGTGACTAAATCACTAACATAATCACTAATCCCAAAATATCCGATAACATAATGGGCTGAACAAAAACAGTGGCCGAGGTAACGACTACATGAAATTATAAATAAGTGAATGAATCTCATAAATAGAATTTCAAAGTTCATAAAAATTATCCTTTAAGGCTCAGGAAGGCTCAAGCCCTTTTGCCCCAATATCCCGTCGGAAATGGGCCCTCGGAAAATCGATTTGCTCCACGAGAGCATACGCTTTTTCCCTGGCTTGCTGAAGGGTTTTACCTTCGGCTGTAACCCCCAACACCCGGCCGCCGCTACTGATAAGTTGACCCTCGCTGATACCGGTGCCGGCATGGAAAATAACCGAGTCCTGATAATTTTCCGGCAAGTGAATCGGAATCCCCTTGGTGTAAGCTAAGGGATAACCGGGTGCCGCCATCACCACACAAACTGCGACCCCCTCTTTCCACTCCAGCCGGGCTTCCGCCAAACGGCCCTCCGTACACGCCCAAAGGATAGGCAAAAGATCTGATTTAAGTAGTTTCATCACCACTTGCGTCTCCGGGTCGCCAAACCGAACATTATATTCCAGAATTTTCGGACCCTTCCCGGTGAGAATCAACCCAAAGAAGAGCACTCCTTGAAATGGAGTTCCCCGTTCGCGCATCACCTGTAAAGTCGGGGAAACAATGTCACGCATGACCTTAGCTTCAAGCTCAGCTGTCCAGATCGGAGGAGGACTATAAGTTCCCATTCCGCCGGTGTTCAGTCCACGGTCACCATCCAGGGCCGGCTTATGATCCTGAACCGGAACCATTGGATAAGCTGTTACTCCGTCACAGAAGCACAGCAAACTTACCTCCTGCCCTTCAAGGTATTCTTCAATAACCAGCTTCTTACCCGCTGTTCCAAAACTACCCTCCATAATTTCATCAACAGCCTGAAGAGCGGTTTCCAAATCCATGGCGACAATGACACCCTTACCCGCGGCTAAGCCATCCGCTTTTAAAACACAGGGAGCTCCAATAGCTCTGACATATGCCTTCGCTTGCTCAGGCTCTTCAAACATCTTCCACGCCGCCGTCGGGATACCTGCACTATCCATAATGGTTTTGGCAAAGGATTTGCTCCCCTCCAGCCGGGCTGCAGCCTGAGTCGGTCCGAAAATCCGCAGGCCGACCTCCTGAAAGGCATCCACAATTCCCATACTTAACGGGTCTTCCGGTCCCACGATTGTTAAATCTATCTTCTCCTTGAGCGCAAACCCTACTAACGCAGAAATATCCCGTACCGGAATGTCTACATTCCACAACACAGTCCCGGCATTCCCCGGCGCAACATAGAGACGCTGGAGTTCCGGACTTTGCGCCAACTTCCAGGCCAGAGCATGTTCACGCCCTCCGCTGCCTACTACTAATACTCGAAGGTTACCCACTGTCTCACCTCGTCTCCTCAAATATTAAGTTATGTAACAAGAGTGTAAAAAGGATAAAAGTCTTTCATTATGTCTCAGCGGTTAGAGCTGACTTTTTAAGTATTCTGTAATTAGTCGGTCATATTCTGCCGTATGGGCAAAAGCTTCGGCAGCCAGGCGGCGGCGCATATCCGCGGATACAGCACCCTCTTTGCGCAGCACACTTAAAACTTCTTCATAGGATTCCGGATTGACCACAATAGCGACACGTCCATGATTTTTGGCGGCGGCACGCACCATTGTCGGTCCGCCAATATCAATATTTTCAATCGCCTCTTCGAAAGTCACGCCCGGCTTGGCAATGGTCTCCCGAAACGGATAAAGATTAACTATCACTAAATCAATAAAACTAATCCCGTTTTCCTCCATTTGTTTCCTGTGTTCCGGACTGTCCATCGCTAAAATACCACCATGAATTAATGGATGGAGTGTTTTCACACGGCCATCTAAAATTTCCGGAAATCCAGTGATCTCACTGACATATTTAACCGGAATATTGGCTTCAGCCAGTGCTTTATACGTCCCGCCGGTGGAAATCAATTCAAAACCTGACTCCGCAATCCCCCGTGCAAAATCCACAACTCCTGTCTTGTTGGAAACACTGATTAATGCTCTTTTCTTCATTCTTCAACAACCCCTTACTGCAAAATTCGTACCTGTCGCCCTATCCGTTCAACTTTTCCCAGGGCTACCAGTCGGACTGCCTCCGGATATAGACGATGTTCCATCTCTAAAATTCTTTCCGCTAATGTATCTTCCGTATCCCCTGCCAACACCGGTACCGCTTGCTGCAAAATGATCGGCCCACTGTCCAAACCCTCATCCACAAAATGTACCGTACATCCGCTTACCTTAACCCCGTACTCTACAGCCTGACGCTGAGCATGAAGCCCGGGAAAAGCCGGCAGTAAGGAGGGATGAATATTCAAGATCGGAAAAGCGACCTGTCGAATGAACTGAGGACTTAATACCTTGAGATATCCTGCCAAAAGCAAAAGTTCCACCCGATTTTCACGCACCCAGCTCAGGATATCCTCCTCTTGAGCCTGACGATCGGGATAATCACTCATGTGGAAAACACGTGTTGGAATTCCTGCCGTGTCAGCACGTTTAAGGGCTACCGTCTCAGGTTGGTCTGAGCCAACACACACAATCTTTATCGGGAGGCTGCCATTACCACATGCGTCTATCAAGGCTTGCAAGTTACTCCCCCGGCCCGAAGCCAGTACTGCGGTCCTCAATATCCCACCCCTTCTCCGGGTACAACACTGCCCATAACAAAGCATTTTTCTCCCAACTCAACAAGCTTTTGCCTTACTTTACCTTCATCTTCCGGGTGAACAATAATGACAAAACCTACGCCCATGTTAAAGGTCCGATACATTTCTGACCAAGCCACATCTCCCAGACGTTGCATTAAGGCGAAAATGGGGGGATGTTCCCACGTCGAAGTATCAATCCGAACGCCCAGACCTGAGGGTAAGACACGGGGAATGTTGTCCGTTAATCCTCCTCCGGTAATATGGGCCATGCCCAGGATTTCTCCCCCTGGAAGCAGCGGTAAGATCGATTTAACATAAATCCGAGTCGGACGAAGCAAGGCCTCCCCAAGTGCTTCCCCTAACTCCGAAAACACCTTATCTAAAGGATACGGTGCAAAAATCTTACGTGCTAAAGAATATCCGTTACTATGGAGTCCTGTGGATGCTAAGCCAATAAGCACATCCCCAACCTGGATTTTCGATCCGTCAATCAACTGATTACGATTCACAACACCCACTGAGAAACCGGCAATATCATATTCATCCTCGGCATAGAAGCCAGGCATTTCCGCCGTTTCCCCCCCGATCAGCGCGCAACCTGCCATTTCGCACCCTTTGGCAACGCCGCCTACCACTTCAGCAACACGGGTCGGCTCTACTTTACCAACGGCCAGATAATCCAGAAAAAACAAAGGTTCTGCACCCTGAACCAAGATATCATTGACACACATAGCCACTGCATCTTGTCCGATGCTATCATGCTTGTTCATTTGGAAAGCGAGGCGTAGCTTAGTTCCCACGCCATCCGTTCCGGATACAAGAACTGGGTCCGGATATTTCCCCAGATCCAGTTTGAAAAGTCCGCCAAACCCGCCAAGTCCGCTGAGGACTTCCGGACGAAGTGTCCTCGCGACCGCTGGTTTGATACGCTCCACAACTTCAATACCAGCTTGAATGTCGACGCCCGCGTCTCGGTAAGAGTATCCCAACATTTATTCCTCCTAGTATTTCTTTGTTTCAAAATCGTTTTTACTCCGATTTAAGTTCGCAACTGGGACAGGATACGTTCCGTTAAAACAAGCCAAACAAACGGTATCCGTGCCAAGTGCTCGCAGCAAGGCTTCCTGAGAGATATAGTGGAGCGAATCTGCCCCTATATACTTCCGAATCCCTTCGATATCCAACTGATTGGCAATCAGTTTCTCCCGTTCCGCCGTGTCAATCCCATAGTAGCACGGATAGGCTACCGGAGGAGAACTGATTATGAAATGTACTTCTTTGGCCCCTGCTTTCTTGACCAAATTCACCAGCTTGCAACTAGTCGTTCCGCGGACAATCGAATCATCAATCATCACGACCCGTTTATCTTTCAGAACGCTCGCGTTAGCATTGAGTTTGAGACGAACACCCACTTCTCTCATTGCCTGAGTCGGTTGAATAAAGGTACGACCGACATAACGGTTTTTAATCAGACCTTCTCCAAAGGGAATCCCCAGCGCCGTGGCATACCCCAGGGCGGACGCGGTCCCGGAGTCTGGGACTGCAATCACAAGGTCCGCCTCAATCGGGCATTCACGGGCAAGTTCTATTCCCATCTGACGTCGGCTCTCCGAAACGTTCAACTGATCAAGGGTGCTATCCGGTCGCGCAAAATAAATATATTCAAAGGCACAATACGAACGCTCGGTCTTAGTGAGTCCCTGTCGCGAATGTAACCCCTCTTCATCAATCACCACAATCTCACCGGGTTCCACATCCCTAATAAACTCTGCGCCAATGGTATCGAGTGCGCAACTCTCTGAAGCTAGGCAGTATTTGCCATCCATCTGACCAATACATAAGGGACGAATACCATAATGATCTCTGAGTCCAAAAAGCTTATCCTCCGCCAAGATTACCAAAGCATATGCCCCCCGCAGATCCATCATGGTCTTGACCAAGGCGTCTTCCAAAGAGTCCCTGCGATAACGAGTAATGATGTTAATAATTACTTCGCTATCAACGGTCGTTTGGAAAACCGCCCCGTTTTTGCCCAGCTCTTCTCGAAGTTCCAAAGCATTTGTTAAATTACCATTATGGGCTAAGCCCATCATCCCTTTTTGGTAGTGTACCGCCAAAGGCTGAGCATTAGAAAGAAGACTTGAACCCGTAGTAGAATAACGAACATGCCCGATCGCCATTTTTCCCTTTAAGCCATCCAGCACACTGTCCGAAAACACTTCAGACACCAAACCCATTCCTTTATGCACAGTAATGTTTCGTCCATCCGAAACCGCGATGCCGGCACTTTCCTGCCCACGATGCTGTAGGGCATAAAGCCCATAGTAAGTTAAACGGGCCACCTCCCGATCAGGAGCATAAATCCCAAAAACTCCACATTCCTCTTTCGGCTTGTCCTCTCCAAATTCGAACATTTCTGATCCCCGTCTCTTCCAAAAGTGTATTGCTTATGCCAACTTCATTTTCGCACATCACGACAATTTTTCTCACAATTTCAAACTGCAGCGATCCCCTTAATTGGTCCCACTTTCACTTTAAGCAGGTGCGAGGACCTCTTTTACCCGACGAAAGACTTCTTGATACGCTTCTTCAACCCCTCCAAGATCCCGCCGGAAGCGATCCTTGTCCAGCTTTTCCCGCGTTTCCATATCCCAATAACGGCAGGTATCCGGAGAGATTTCATCGCCCAGATAGACTTTTCCATCCGCAACCCCAAACTCCAGTTTAAAATCAATCAGATCGATTCCCGCTTTGACTAAAATGGCCCGCAATATATCGTTTATTTTTAAGCCCGAGACTTGAATTTCTTTAATATTTGCAGCACTTGCCCATCCCATCGCGACAGCATGGGATTCATTTACCATCGGATCTCCCAGTGCATCATCTTTATAATACAATTCCACAACCGGTTGAGAGAGAACATAGCCCTCCTCCACTCCAAGACGCTTCGCTAAGCTCCCGGCTGCAATATTGCGCACAACGACCTCGAGGGGGATCATGTCTAAGCAGCGCACGAGCATATCCCGCTCGCCTAAAAGCTTCACAAAATGGGTGAGGATACCCGCTTTTTCTATTTCTTCAAAGAAGAGTGCCGATAACTGATTATTAACCTCTCCTTTATCTACTATTTGTCCTTTTTTCAGTCCGTTCATGGCCGTCGCATCATCTTTGTAGGCTATCCAAAAATACCCGCTTTGATCTGTCTCATAAACTTCCTTTGCCTTTCCCTCGTACCGTAATGCTAGCTTTTCCATAATCTTACCCCTTTCAATCGTCAGTTTCTCGTCAGTTTATTAGCACGTTCGCCCACGTTCCATTGCTATTCCCTTGAGAATATGGCTAAACACAAAACTTCCGGGCTTTCTGCATGTAAACTATTGTGTTTCTTAACGCCATATTCTCTGCGCTCATTGGCGCAATTCCTCTCTCCGTGCTCTCTAAGCTAAGAAACTTCCTCTCGCTTGGGTCCCACGGGGGATTGGAACGACCCTGCGTATCCGGGGCGCTGTTTACTTCTTTGACACAAGTGCGCTTCGCTTGCAAGTTTGGGGATGATTTGTTTTCGTAATTGCCTCTGTCGTTTCTTCCGTTCCTTCCTCGTCGTAACCAAGCTGGAATGAAATTAAATTGCAAAGAGAACCATCAAGCGGGAGGAGCGTGTCGAGAGCAGTTGGCAAAGCGTTGAGACGCACATTGGTCGCACATTCAGGTAATCCCAAGGGTTATGTGCGTTAGCTTCGCCAACAAACGAGCCGCTCCGGAGCTTTGGTGAACGTGCAATTTGATTTTATTCCTCAAGGTCTAACCGCTGAAAAATGTCCGCTACATGCTTAGTATGGTATGCATAATCAAACAAGGCGGCAATTTCTTGCTCATTTAAGTATTCCCGGATGCTCGGGTCCCTGTTGAGCAAGCTTTGAAATTGTTCTTTCGTATTCCAGGCTTCCATTGCATTTCGTTGAACCTGAGCATATGCTGTTTCCCTGCTGACGCCTTTATCCACTAATGCAAGCATCACTTGTTGGGAAAAAATTAAACCGCAGCCCTTATCTATGTTCACTTTCATTTGCTCCGGAAAAACCTCCAGCCGATCTATGAGCTGGATCATCTTATGGAGCATATAGTCTAAGGCGATAGTGCTATCCGGCAAGATCATTCGCTCTGCGGATGAATGGGAGATATCACGCTCATGCCATAAGGCTACGTTTTCTAAGGCAACCTGGGCATTCGCCCGCACAACCCGGGCCATGCCGCATATACGTTCCGGTGTAATCGGGTTTTTCTTGTGGGGCATCGCCGAGGAGCCTTTCTGACCTTTTCTAAAAGCTTCTTCCACCTCATGGACATCGGTTCGCTGTAGATTACGAATCTCGGTCGCCATTTTATCCAGAGAACTGGCAATTCCCCCGAGTGTCGTCACATAACAGGCATGCCGGTCGCGCTGCAGTATTTGAGTCGAGATCAGAGCCGGCTCTAAGTGAAGTACTTGGCAAACATGCGCTTCAACTTGAGGATCTACGTTGGCAAAGGTCCCGACTACGCCGGAAATTTTCCCAACCCGTATCTCCTCACGGGCAAAAGCTAAGCGCCTTTTTTGCCGTCTTATTTCATCATACCACAGAGCAAACTTTAACCCTAAGGTAATCGGTTCAGCGTGAATTCCATGCGTTCGCCCCATCATTAGTGTGTCCCGGTGTTCTAACGCTCTGCGGCGCAGAACGGTTACCAACCCCTCCATTTTAGTCAGCAATATATCGGACGCTTCAACTAATTGCAAGGACAAAGCCGTATCCAGGATATCTGAGGAGGTAAGGCCCAGATGAATGTATCTGGCTTCGTCTCCCACATTCTCGGCAACATTGGTCAAGAAAGCCAGCACATCATGCTGGGTCACTTCTTCCAGGGCTTGTACCCTTTCCCAGGAGAAAGAAGCCTTCTCTCGAATAACCTCAACCGCCTCCTTCGGGATCATGCCAAGATTAGCCCATCCCTCGCAAGCAGCAATTTCAATTTTTAGCCATAGTGTGAGGCGATGTTCGTCCGTCCAAATTCCTCCCATCTCAGGAAGCGTATACCGTTCAATCATACCTTAGTCCCCTTTCGTGGTTCGTAGTTCGAATATTACCTAATCCCCTGAATAATTTCAGATACGCTTCAGTTGGAAGGTTATAACTCCATTTGAAATAGTTTTCTGTATCGATTTCTCAAATTCCTTGACTTAAGCGCTTTTGCAACGCTTCATCCTTCGCCTCGATATCTTTCCGCATCTGAGCCCTATGGCTCTTGACCTTCATGCCCAAGGATTCATCCTGAATAGCCAAGATCTGTATCGCAAGCAACGCCGCATTGCGTGCCGCACCAATACCAACTGTCGCGACCGGAATTCCCGGGGGCATTTGGACTATTGAATAAAGGGCGTCTTTTCCTGCCAAGGGGCCACCACTCAGTGGTACACCAATCACAGGCAAAATCGTTGTCCCAGCTATAACCCCCGGTAAGTGGGCTGCTAACCCTGCTGCAGCGATGATAAGTTTTCCTCCCTGGGCTTCAAAAGCTTTCACCCAGTCTACGGTTCTTTCCAATGTCCTATGGGCTGAAGAAATTTTAACTTCAAAATCAAGTTCGAATTGACGAAGAACTGACATGGCGTCCTCCATGATTTTGTAATCCGAATCACTTCCCATAATAACCCCAATCTGGCTCATCTAATCTTCGCCCTTTCTCCCTTTCCCTGGTAATAAAACCCAGGAAGGCAGATTCCCCCCTTTTACAAGAGTGAAACCTACCCGCCTGGGCTTTTATCCCTTCGGTGTAATCTGATTTCTCAATCAAACCTGTACCACTCGGACAAGAAAACTTGGCTAGCGCCCACGCGAAGACACTGTCTTCGCACGATTAACCCTTCTTGCAGACACTGTCTTCGCACGAATTATTCATTCTGTCAGCCTTCAGACGACGACGATCGCCTCACTAATACTTCCGGAAAGTAAACAACTGTCAGTTATACTTTCTGACTAGTACAAGTCGTTTGCCCTAGGTACACTTTCGCTCATAGTCAGACCATTTACGGTAGTCTGGTTGAAACTTGCGGACCATATCTCCGCAGTTATATGAACTCCCTATGAATTAATATTAAGTTTATTTTACAAGAAGGCTGTATGAAGGTCAAGATATAAAGTGAAGTGGGGGCTTCACAATCCATCGAGAACTGCCTTTTCAGCCTGGTCCTTCGGATTATTTACAAAACGATTGGTCCCAAAAAAAGTGGTTATGATTTCGTAAACAATACCCAAAATCATAACCACTTTGTAGTTTCAGGGGGATAACAAAAAGGCAATTCTCAGTGAGATCACCAAATACTTAGCTGTTGATTAGCCTTAATCCTGTAGTATTGGTTAAGCAAGCAATCCAACTGCCGACTCAACTCTACTACTTCGCTAGCATTAAGATTACGCGTATTACCAAATTTATTGAGTTTCTTACGTAGACCCTCTATTCTTTTTAATAGTTTCTCTTCCACATAGATTCCTCCTGAAATTTCATCCCTAAAGATTTTATTGCCTTTTGGGTAAAATTGCAAGAATATATCATCTCTAAATGTGTAATTATTTGTCGAGATATCTATTAACTTTTTGCAACTTACTCTTGAAGTTGCATTCATCGTGTTTTTCTCAGGATGTAACCCGTTCATTTGGTCTTCTGATCACCCGGATATGTTATTGCTTTAATATATATCAAAAAAGAACTGGAAAGCTCATATCTTCGTAATTCCAGTTCTTCATATATTGATCTATTTTAACTTACTCTTTCAGTGGCTTCTCATTTTCGATGCTCCTTACAGAAAAAAATTGAGCTAACTAATTTCGACTTGTTTACCTTTAATTGTTTCTTGCTGTTTCTTGGGTAGTGTTATCAAAAGGATTCCATTTTCAAATTTAGCATTCACATTATCAGTTTCTACATTAGAAATAGCAAACGATCTGGTCATGGT
>NZ_JCAIJG010000064.1:0-23147 GCF_059735615.1 Desulfosporosinus sp. Tol-M2 | reverse complement strand
CGCAAATATGAAAGAAACGGAGGAAACCGAATGAAGAAATTCTGGAACTGGGCACGGGATGATAATACCGGTGTCCGAACACTCTACCTTGACGGCGTGATTGCCGAAGAGTCGTGGTTTGATGATGATGTTACCCCTAAGGCATTTAAATCGGAGCTTACTACCGGTGAGGGTGACATTGTTATTTGGCTTAACTCACCCGGTGGCGATTGCATTGCGGCTAGTCAGATCTATGCCATGCTTATGGATTATAAAGGTAAGGTAACTGTGAAGATTGATGGTATCGCTGCATCTGCTGCATCCGTAATCGCAATGGCCGGAACGACGGTGCTGATGGCACCGACTGCCCTCATGATGGTGCACAACCCGCTGACTGTGGCCATCGGCGATAGTGAGGAAATGCAAAAGGCCATCGCCTTGCTCTCGGAGGTTAAGGAAAGCATCATCAACGCCTACGAAATCAAAACAGGACAATCTCGGGCAAAGCTGTCTCACCTCATGGATGCGGAAACCTGGCTCAACGCAAAGAAAGCCATCGAGCTTGGTTTTGCAGATGGCATCCTTGAGGACGAAAAGAAACGACTACAGACCGAGGATTTCACCTATGCCTTCAGCCGCAGAGCCGTTACCAACTCTCTGCTGGACAAGGTAAAGCCTAAGCTGCCTAAACAACAATCAGGTACACCCGTAGAGTCGTTGGAGAAGCGGCTCTCTTTAATTCAACACTAAATTTGGGGAGGAAAATACAATGAACAAAATTCTTGAACTGCGCGAGAAGCGCGCAAAAGCGTGGGAAACAGCAAAAGCATTCCTCGATACTAAGAGGGGCTCTGACGGACTGGTTTCTCAGGAGGACACAGCAATCTATGACAAGATGGAAGCGGATGTGGTTTCCCTTGGAAATGAAATCGACCGTCTGGAAAAGCAGGAAGCTCTCGACCGTGAGCTTTCCAAGCCACTTAACACACCACTTACGGGCAGACCCACTCTTCCGGGCATGGAGACAAGAAGCGGCAGAGCTTCGGACGAGTACAGAAAAGCCTTCTGGAACGCGATGCGCACCCGCGCTGGCGAAGGACTTGATCCTGTTATCAGAAATGCACTTCAGATCGGCACCGACACTGAAGGCGGCTACCTTGTGCCGGATGAATTTGAGCGTACACTTGTGGATACCCTCGAGAACGAGAACATTTTCAGAAGGCTGGCCAATGTCATCACCACATCTTCCGGGGATCGAAAAATCCCTGTCGTAGCATCCAAGGGAACCGCATCCTGGATCGACGAGGAAGGTGCAATTCCAGAAAGCGATGACAGCTTTGGTCAGGTGTCCATCGGTGCGTATAAGCTTGGGACCATGATTAAAGTTTCCGAGGAGCTGCTTAACGACAGCATATTCAACCTTGATACCTATATTGCTAAAGAGTTCGCCAGACGTATCGGGAACAAGGAAGAAGATGCGTTTTTCACCGGCGACGGCTCTGGAAAACCTACAGGCATCCTTGCAGCTACTGGTGGCGCACAACTTGGCGTAACTGCGGCAAGCGCCACTGCCATCACCATCGACGAGGTGCTTGACCTGTTCTATTCCCTTAAGGCACCGTATCGAAACAAAGCAGTGTTCGTCATGAACGATGCCACTGTTAAGGCAATCCGCAAGCTGAAGGATGGTCAGGGACAATACCTCTGGCAGCCTTCACTCCAGGCCGGTACGCCAGACACCATTCTGAACAGACCACTGTACACCTCGGCTTATGTTCCTGCAATTGCTGCGTCTGCAAAGACGATCGCGTTCGGCGATTTCGGTTACTACTGGGTAGCCGATCGTCAGGGCCGTGTTTTCAAGAGACTCAATGAGCTTTATGCAGTTACCGGTCAGGTTGGCTTTGTTGCAACTCAGCGTGTCGACGGAAAACTGATTCTGCCGGAGGCTATTAAAGTGCTCCAGCAGAAGGCATAACGGAGGTGTCTTATGAGTTATAACGCGAAGAACTATACAGAACAAGGCGGCGAAAAAACCGTCATCGGCGGCACACTGGAAATCTTGGAGGGAGCCTCGGTAACGGGGCTTCCTTCTCAGTTCACTTTGGCTGAAAACCAGTTAGACTCAACCGCTACAACTATTGCCGGACTCGTTGTTGATTTCAATGCACTTCTGGCGAAACTGAAGACCGCCGGACTGATGGCGCCGGACGCATAAGAGTAATGAAAGGATGGTGGTGGTATGACACTGCTTGAAAAAGTCAAAGCAAACCTCATTCTTGAACACTCGGCAGACGACGAACTTGTGCAGATGTACATCACCGCCGCTATTAGGTATGCCGAGAGCTATCAGCACCTGCCCGAAAACACCTACGCCGAAATCCCAATGCCGCCTACTACAGAACAAGCCGTCATCATGCTGTCGTCCCATTTCTATGAATCAAGGGACGGCAGCACAGGTGGCTTTTTTGCGGACAATGTTCAGGCGGTACAACAGGTATGGAATACGGTCAATCTCCTGCTGCGGCTGGACCGGGATTGGAAGGTGTGATTATGAGCTATGGAAAGATGAACACCTTTATAGATATCGTGGAAAAAGCGACCATGAAAGATACGGAAGGTTTTAGAACAGAAGTCGACAACATCATCGTCTCTGTCAAAGCGTATCGGGAAGGTCGGCATGGCAATGAGAAGTGGGCAAATCGGGCCTCGTTCTCTGAGGCCACCGATCTTTTTCGTTTTCGCCGTATTCCCGGATTGACCATCACAACAGCAATGGTAATCGTAAGCAAGGACAACCGTTTTGAAATCACCTCGGTGGAAGATGTCAAAGGACGCGGGATGTATATTGAGGTCCTTGCCAAGGAGGTGATTTCCAGTGGCTAAGGCAACGTTTAAAATGCCGGATGAATTCCTGATGAAATTGTCCAGGCTTGGCGAGAAAACGGATGAAATCATCCCCCATGTGCTGAAAGCTGGCGGCGAGGTTGTGGAAGAAAAAGTGAAGAGCAACCTCCAAAGCGTCATCGGCAAAGGTACCAAGGAAGAAAGCCGGTCCACCGGTGAGCTTGCTTCCGCGCTCGGCGTCTCTTCAGCAAGACAGGATAAGGACGGTAATTTCAACGTCAAGGTCGGTTTTTCTGAGCCACGACAGGACGGGAAAAGCAATGCTATGATTGCGGGCGTTTTGGAATATGGGAAGCATGGCCAACCGCCAAAGCCTTTTCTGAAGCCCGCAAAATCAGCAAGCAAAAAGGCATGTGTTGACGCGATGGTCACGGCGTTTGAAAAGGAGGTAGAAAAAATATGAGCTTCTTAAGCGAATTGACTGCGCTCGTATCTCCTCTGATTCCTGTGGAAACGGGTGTGTTTTCAGAGACTGCACCAGACCGTTATGCTGTGATCACGCCGATGGTAGATACATTTGAACTTTACACCGACGATAAACCAAGGCACGAAATACAAGAGGCACGGCTATCACTCTTTGACAAGGGAAATTACACGGCAATGAAAAACCAAATAGTCCGCAATCTGATAGATGCGGATTTTACAGTAACGGACCGCCGGTATATCGGACATGAGGATGATAGCGGCTATCACCATTACGCCATCGATGTGGCGAAAAATTACGAATTGGAGGAATAACCAATGGCAACAATCGGATTAGATAAACTCTACTATGCCAAAATCACTGAAGATATCAGTGGGAATGAAACCTATGGCACTCCTTTGCAGCTTGCGAAAGCAATGAAAGCGGACCTGTCCGTAGAACTTGCAGAAGCAACACTATATGCCGACGATGGTCCTGCTGAAATCGTGAAGGAATTCAAAAGCGGGACGCTTTCTCTTGGTATCGACGATATCGGCGTAACGGCTGCGGAAGACTTAACCGGAGCAAAACTTGATGATAACCATGTCGTCATTTCCGGCAGCGAGGATGGTGGCACGCCCGTAGCAGTTGGCTTCAGAGCGAAAAAGGCAAACGGTAAATACCGCTATTTCTGGCTTTACCGTGTGGTGTTTGGCATCCCAGCAACCAATCTCGCCACAAAGGGCGACAGCATTACGTTCTCCACTCCAACCATTGAGGGCACTGTAGTGCGAAGAAATAAGCTTGACGGAAACGGCAAGCACCCATGGAAATCCGAAGTTAATGAGGACGACGCGAGTGTTCCGGCTTCTGTGATCACCGGCTGGTATACGCAGGTCTATGAACCCGTATTCACGGTGACCCCATAATGGAGGATGATCAGATGGATAACGAAAGAAGCTCAATCATAGAAATCGGTGGTAAGGAATACGAAATGCTCCTGACCACTAAGGCCACAAAGGAGATCGCCAAGAGATATGGCGGTCTCTCTAATTTAGGCGAAAAACTGATGAAGAGTGAAAACTTTGAGATGGCTCTGGATGAAGTGGTGTGGCTCATCACACTACTGGCTAACCAGTCAGTACTTGTACACAATTTGCAGAACCCATCAAAAAAGCGGAATCTACTTACTGAGGAGGCTGTTGAACTTCTCACTTCTCCCTACGAGCTCTCGGACTACAAAAATGCAATCATGGAGGCCATGTACAAAGGCACAAAACGAAATGTGGAGAGCGAGGAAGAACCCTCAAAAAACGCACAGGTCGGGTAAACGATGAAGAGTTGTTTGCCCGACTGATTTTTTATGGTGTATCCCTCCTACATAGATCTGAGCAGGAGACCTGGCTGATGCCGATCGGTCATTTGCTCGACCAGTGGGAGGTATACAAACAATTTAATGGACTTGCAAAAGCAAAACGAGAGTATTACATCGATGAAATTATACCTAACGGAATCTAGGGAGGTGGTGAGAACATGGCGGACAACTTCGGTTTAATAATCGGTGTTGAGGGTGAAAAGGAGTTTAAAAAAGCCCTTGCTGATATTAATCAGTCCTTTAAGGTGCTCGGCTCAGAGATGAAATTGGTCGAGTCTGAATTCAGCAAAAATGAAAACAGCGTCCAGTCACTCACCTCCAAGAACGAGGTGCTCACAAAACAGATCGATGCGCAGAAGGACAAAATCGAAACGCTCCGTAAAGCGCTTCAGAACGCCTCCGACTCTTTCGGCGAGAATGACCGTCGCACCCAGAACTGGGCTGTTCAACTTAACAATGCCCAAGCCGAACTCAATGGCATGGAACGTGAGCTGGCACAGTCCACCGATGAAGCAGATAAGCTCGGAGATGAACTGAAGAAATCCGGGAATGAGGCTGAAAATTCCGGCGGCAAATTTGATAAGTTGGGCGGCATCTTAAAGGGCGTCGGCGCAGCAATGGGCACAGTCGCAATAGCTGCAGGAGCCGCAGCCTTCAAGCTGGGCAAGGAGGTCGTGCAGCAGTTCGGAGAGCTGGAGCAGAACCTAGGCGGCTCGGAAGCGGTATTTGGAGAATATGCCGTATCCATTCAAAAAACCGGGGAGGAAGCCTATAAAAACCTGGGCGTATCGCAAAGTGAATACCTTGCAACAGCCAATAAGATGGGCGCACTCTTCCAAGGTTCCGGTATTGAACAACAAAAGAGCCTTGAGCTGACCGAAAAGGCCATGCAGCGAGCGGCGGATATGGCCTCGGTTATGGGCATCGATATGTCCATGGCTATGGAGTCAGTCGCCGGTGCAGCCAAAGGTAACTTTACGATGATGGACAACCTCGGTGTCTCCATGAACGCCACCAACATACAAGCTTATGCCCTCGCAAAGGGACTGGACTTCACTTGGAACTCAGCGACGCAAGCCGAAAAAGCTGAAGTTGCCATGCAGATGTTCTTTGAGAATACTGAGCAGTATGCGGGTAACTTTGCCCGCGAGTCCACCCAGACCATATCTGGTTCCATCGGACTGCTTCAGGCCGCACTTGGCTCCTTTACAGCAGGTCTTGGCAATGCCAATGCCGACATGACGAACCTGACACAGAATTTAGTGGATGCTTTTCAGGCTGTTGTAAAAAATATCGTACCCGTCATTGAAAATATTGTGTCCGCCCTTCCCATGGCAATGGATGCGATTCTTTCAGCAATTGGCGAACTGCTCCCAACCTTGCTGGATACAGTCACAGAGCTATTTACCCAGGTTCTGGAGACGGTTTTAAGCTTATTGCCGGAGCTTATACCTGCTGCTGTTGATGCGATTATGACTATAGTCGGGGCACTTATCGACAACCTTCCGCTACTCATTGAAGCGGCTGTACAGCTAATAACTGCACTGGTAGAAGGCATCGGGACAGCATTGCCGGAATTGATTCCCGCTGCGGTTGGAGCGGTAATCACAATCGTCACAGGGCTGATAGATAACCTGGACAAAGTCCTTGAAGCGGCTTTTGCGATTATTCAGGGCCTAGCAGAAGGTCTATTAAACGCCTTACCCCAGCTGATGGAAGCACTGCCACAGATCATAGCAACAATCATCAATTTTATCACCAACAACCTGCCTGCCATTATTGCGATGGGTATTGAACTCACCGTTCAGCTTGCATTTGGTTTGATCCAGGCGATCCCTCAACTGGTTGCCCGGCTACCGGAGATTATAGCGGCGATCGTGACGGGTCTGGGGAAAGCGGTTGGTTCGGTTTTTGAAATTGGCAAGAACATCGTTTCTGGCCTTTGGGACGGCATTAAATCCATGGGCAGTTGGATTAGCGAAAAAGTCAGTGGCTTCTTTTCCGGCATCGTGGATGGCGCTAAAAATCTGCTGGGCATACACTCACCATCGACAGTATTCGCGGGTATCGGGACGAACATGGGCATGGGAATCGGAGTAGGCTTTACCGATGCGATGAAATTGGTTGAAGAAGATATGAAAAAAGCTATCCCAACAGAGTTTGATGGTCTGAATATAGATGTTGACGCGGTCAGCAGGACAATGCCGAACTCAAATGGAGCGGGAACTGAAAAGCAGACAGGGAACGCGGTAAACAATTATGAAATTGTAATTAATAATCCAAAGCCGGAGCTGGCTTCAGACAGTGTAAGAACTACCTTGCTGAAGCACTCCTACGGTTTGGTGTAGGAGGTGCATATAATTGGCTGAGAATTGGACGTTTAACGGGTTCCCTCTCACCTCAAGGGGAAAGCGGGCTGTTGAAGAGGTTATCGAGGGTGTTGGAATTCCTAAATACAGAGGATCTGACCTTCAGGTGCCATTTCAGCACGGCAAGAGGTGGATTAAGAAAAGATTTGATAGTAGAAAAGTTGTCCTCTCAATGTGGATAAAAGGAACAGACAGGGCTGACCTGGATGATAATATTGATGCATTCTTGAAAGCCATTGGTAATCCGGGGCTTCATTCACTTGTTCGTACAATGAGGAACGGAGAAACCAGGCAGGCGCAAGCCGAGCTTTGTTCAGAGATAAATTTTGTCAGGAAAAACCCCGGCTATGCCAAATTCGCTCTGGAATTAGAATTAGCCGATCCTTTCTTTTATGGAAATGAAAAAAGTACCGAGACCAAGATGGTTACTTCCTCTCCTTTTGCATGGACGCATGTCAATGAAGGCTCGGCACCAATAACAGCAATGGTTATTACCTTAGAAGGACCGCTGAGTAATCCGATCATTAAGAATCAGAACAACGGGGTTTGGATTCAGTTCCTTGGAACAATAGCAAGCGGAGAAACAGTGGTTTTAGAAACAAAATATTACACATGTCTGAAAGGCGATACGAATATGATTTCGATTGTCAGGCATGGAGGGGATTCTTATTGGATGGTCCTCGAAGCGGGAAACAACAGCGTGGAATTAGAAACAGATACGATTGGCGGCAGGATTACTATTGAGTACTATCCTGCCTATTATTAGAGGAGGTGTAACAAATGCCCTATCCAACCCTACCCGGACGAAAATTTGAGTATGACGTAGGCGGTGGTTCCGTCTACTCTGGAAATGATATAAACGATATTACAACTGCTTTGACCACAGAGCAGATGGCAAGGCTAAATGGAATAGATAACACTAACCCGCTTATTACATTTGATGGTTGGTATGAAGGAAAAGTTAGAACAATATGGTTTTTCTTACCTGAAAAATACGTTGTGTCTGGGCTTGGCATGATGCATCGTGTGTCTGGAAACAATCCAGTAATTTCAATTGCCGGAAGTTCTGATAGCACGAATGGTCTTGACGGTACCTGGATAAATGCAACACTGCCTAATGGTGCAATACCACTTTCTATGGTAGACGATGACTCATGGAGAGACAGCATTCAGCCATGCACCTTTTCTGAAGCGGTCAAGGTTATAAGAATACGGTATAACGTTTCATATACAAGTGGTGCAAGCGCTATGTATATATACACTGTGAATATTTATGGCGTTAAGGCGGATGGAGAAGTGCCGGACGATATTCTGTTCTTAGATGATGATGCTTCCGGAGACCCGGAGTTTATTCGAGACCTTGATTTTGGGGATAGGCCGGAAGGTACAACAGTGACGCACAGAATCAAGCTTTTCAATAGCAGCACGACAAAGATTGCGAACAATTTGACTCTATCTCTTATTGATACTGATTTTACATTCAGCATGGACGAAGGAGCAACTTGGGTCACTGGTGCTACTATTACTTCTTTGGCTCCTCAAGGTTCAAGCAGCAGTATTATCATCAAGAACACGATACCGCCGCCAACTCAGATGCTCGGACCACGAGCGCCAAGGTTTGAGGTTACAATTGGAAGCTGGTCGTAGTGAGGAGGTGAGAGTATGCCGGATAGAATAAGGTTAATTACGCCTCAGAATGAATCAGTAACCAGCAGCCTGGCGCTTACGGCTAAATGGGTACGCACCTATGAAGAGTTTTTGAAAGAAGACTTTGATGAAGCTGGTGAGTTTACTCACGTTGTTACCAGAGAAGACTATGTAAATAATGTATTGACCTTCTTGGGGCTACAATTAGATAAAGATCCAAACTCGACGCCTGAAGGCTATACATCAGGGAATGACTATGTTCCGCTCATGACCGCAGCAACCACAGACGGTGTTACTGTAAGTGATAGCGGAAACCTTGGAACAGGCTATGAAGGCTGGAGAGCTTTCGATAATAACAGCAACACACGATGGGGTGTGGCTGCGACATCCGGTATCCTTACTGTAACATTGGCATCGGCTAAAGTTATTGCTGGGTATTCGATTAGGGCGAGAAATGATTCCTACTTGATTGACAGCCCGAAGGATTGGACCTTTGAAGGAAGCAATGATGGTACGAACTGGATTGTGCTGGATACACAGTCTGGCCAGACTTCATGGAGTATGAATGAGCGCAAACAGTTTGCGGTTTCATCTCCTGCTTCATACAGCTACTATCGATTAAATATTGGAGCGAATCAAAGTGGGACAGATACATCTGTTTCAGAAGTTGAGCTGCTTGAAGGTGTTCCCTACGGCTTTGACTTTTATAGTAGTGGAACCAGAGTAGTTGGCCCTTTGGTTTTAAGCGGTACAGCCTATGGAGATGAAATTTTGCAGTGGACGCTTGGTGAGAGGCCAGCCGGAACAAGCGTAACAATCAGCTGCGCCCTGACAATAGATGAAACCCCTCCAGCTTCTTACACCATTGCATCGAACGGTGCCCAGTGCCCGGTATTAGCTGAGAATGACAACATGACCGGCAAATATCTTTGGATCAAGCAGGAACTTGCAACATCGAATATCGAGGTTACTCCATCGCTGCTCACAATGGAGATGCAGCTAGTTCTAGGTGCGTCAGCCAACCTTACGATTGAAATTGATAGAACAACAATGTTCAGTGGAATGAACTACAGGTCGAATACGGTATCGGCGCTGCCTTGTGGCGAGATGACAACCTTTGAACCATATGATGTCTATGATGGTTTCCTATACTGGAGAGCAAGGGCAACAAATGAAACGCTTGGAATAGACACAGGTTGGAGTACACCAAACACCTTCAATCTAATGGGTGGTCCATTCCCTTTGCCGCGTTTTTTTACAATGGTTGAGAACAGGCAGTTCCGGAAGTTAAGAGATAAACGCACCTTGTATGTTGAAGAAAATATAGGTTTTGGCAAGCCAAGAGAAAGAAGAACCCTATATGTTCCAGCTAACAGAGCATTCGGTAAGCTGAGAGCGACTCGGACAATGTACACCGAACTGAATGTAACTGATGATCCTCCATTTCCACGTATCAATTCAATTTCAGTAACAAGAGGTCAAGCGGGTTCCGTTTTGACCTTGTATGGTAGTGGATTTGGTTATACGCACACAGCAGTAGATCTAGGCAATGTTGACAGGTATTTGAGAAGCTTCGGAGGATTTGTTTACATTAATGACATGCTATGCAATGTGATTCAATGGTCATGGACAGAGATTATCTTCCAGCTTCCTCTTTCAGCAGTTACGGGGCCAATTAAGGTTCAGCTCACGGCACCCATAATTCAAGACAGCAATACAATAGGATTTGAAGTGTATGCTGGCTTACCAACAGATGATGTTGGGATTGAACTTTTCATCTGTGTCAGAACAAATCCGAATGTGCTTGTGAAGCAGCTCGATGGCGCTTGGAACAAGGCATTCCAAATGGCTCAGAACAACCCTGGCAGTGGCAGCTTCAGCATAAGCAGATACGATGACATTGGTGGGAACAGAGAGTATATTGCAGATGACAATTTGGTTCTTGTTAAGCTTGATGGAAATCCATTGTTCAAATGGATCATCGAATCAAGAAAACCAAACTATGTAGACTCAAATGAACAGCAGGTATTGGAAGTCAGCGGCCGCGGGGTACTCTCTATGCTGAACTGGGCTGTGGTTTACCCGGAGGAGATGGGGACCCCTGTTTTGGACAGGCAGTTTACCGGAACCGCAAGTAAGGTTTTACGGACAATGATACTGGAAGCACAAGCAAGAGGCGGCCTAATGGGGGTAACCGTAGACTGGGAGGATGACAAAGACAGTTTAGGAAATGTGTTCACGGAGAACATCAATCTGTCATTCCATATTGGTACACCTTTGCTGGAAGTAGCATCTAAGTTTACGGAGGGATTGGGGTACTTCGAAATTGAAATGACTCCTGAACTTGTGCTGAAGATTTACAAGAACAGAGGATTGGACCTGCATGAGACGGTGGTCTATAGACCAGGACAAGCAGTAATTAGTCATCAGAACCAGAGTGATGCGACAGGTCTTGTCAATGAAGTGCTCGTTGAAGGTGGAGATAAGCTTTTAGCAATTGCTTCACATTCTGCAAGCCAAACTGTATATGGCAGGCGTGAAGGATATTTGTCAGCAAGCAACATTCAGGATGGCCTCAGCGAATACGGACAGGCCTATTTGAATAGGGTTGCGTACCCGACTTGGGGAATACAGGGAACAGTTACGAAGTTCTTTGACGACCAGGGCAACAGGATGAAGCCATTTGAAACTTACTTGATCGGAGACTGGATCGGCTGGAAAATTGCACCGGAGGGTTCCGATGACATAGGTTTTGATGGGGTGTTAAGAGTTCGTGGGATCACAGTAAGCGAGGATAATGGTACCGGTGCTTTGTCCTATACTCTTGAGTTGCACAATACAATGTTGGAACATGAAATAAAGTTGAATCAGAAGGTTGAGCGGATGTCCCAGTATAGCGGATCAGATGTTTTGTCAGTAGCACCTTCAAGCAGTGGCGGATATTCTACTTCAGAAGTAAACGCTATGCTTGCAGCCAAAGCTAACACAAACCACATGCATACCGGGGTTTACTCAGGAGTTGACCACGTACACGATTTTCTAGAATTAACGGATACGCCTGACAGCTATTTAGGACAAGGAACTAGAGTGGTGGCCGTCAAAGCGGATGGAAGTGGTCTTGAATTTGTGACCGGAGGTGGAGGAAGCGGTGGTGTTTATTATGAAAATGCAGTAGATATGCCGCCTACGGTACCGAATGTGCTGGATGATGAGTTTGTAATGACCTCACTGAATTCAAAGTGGCTTTGGGTCAATAGAAGCACAGCAACTGCGGTACCTGACGGAAGAGTGTTAAGAATAACATCTCCGATTGGGGCGATTGCTTGCAGAGGTATAGTTCAAGCCAAACCGGCCAGCAATGACTTTACAATAGTTGCAAAGTTTTGCGGGTGTAGCTACTGGGGGAATTACGCCAAGACAGGATTGCTGATCTCAGAATCTTTGACCGGAAAACAGTTAGGAATTTGGCATGCATATGATGGTGGTTGGAAAGGCTTGATGGGTGAGTTCTTCAATTCACCGACATCAAGAGGCAGTTTTAGCTACTATGGTCCAGCAGTCTTGCCAAGTGGAGGATACATCAAAGCAAGGGTTTACTACACGACAGCATGGTATGTAGATTTCTATTACAGTCTAAATGGTTATATTTGGATATTGGCTAGATCGGCATTGGCATTAGGGTTCACACCTGCCTATGTAGGGTTGGGGCTGGATTTTGAAATCAGCATCGGTACAACTTATGATGCTGTATATGATTGGTTCCGGGTAACTCAGACATAGGAATGAAACAATTATTCAATATTTTTACTAATAAATTGAGCCTTCGGGCTCATTTTTATTTTAAATCGAGGAGGATTAAAGAATGAAAGACATTGTTAACACGATTCAGATTGTCATTGCCGCTGCTGGCGCCTATATCGGATATTTCTTAGGAGGCTGGGATGGCTTCTTATATGCTTTGGTGGCGTTTGTCGTTATCGACTACCTGACAGGCGTCATGGTAGCCATCCTGGAGAAACGACTATCAAGCGAGGTGGGCTTCAGAGGAATATTCAAAAAGGTACTGCTATTTTCACTAGTAGCAATTGGCCACATCATTGATTCAAAGCTTATTCAAACCGGAAGTGGAATAAGGACTGCAGTTATCTTCTTCTATTTATCTAATGAAGGAATCAGCATTATTGAGAATGCCGCTAAAATAGGCCTGCCTATCCCTGAAAAGCTCAGAGCAGTCTTGGAGCAGCTTAACAAGGGGGACAAATAAAATGAATCTGCGTAAACTCATTCTGACAAACAATGCCTGTTACAAAGCAGGCAGAACCATCACACCCAAGGGCATCATGGTGCATTCTACCGGGGCGAATAACCCCTATCTGAAACGCTATGTCGGTCCTGATGATGGTCTGCTGGGAAAGAACCAGTACAACAACCACTGGAATCAGGACAAACCCGACGGCAGACAGGTCTGTGTCCACGGTTTCATCGGTAAGCTGGCTGACGGAAGCATCGCCACCTATCAGACCCTACCGTGGAATCATAGAGGCTGGCATGCCGGAGGTGCCGCGAACGATACACATATCGGCTTTGAAATTTGCGAGGACGGTCTTACCGATACCTCGTATTTTAATGCCGTTTACAAGGAAGCCGTAGAGCTTTGCGTCTATCTCTGTAAGCAATACGGGCTCACCGAGAAAGATATCCTCTGCCATTCGGAAGGACATAAGCTTGGCGTTGCCAGTAACCACGGCGACGTGATGCATTGGTTCCCGAAGCATGGCAAGTCGATGGATACCTTCCGTGCTGATGTAAAATCCGGTCTTGCCCCAACCGCCCCTGCCACACCTAAGAAATATTACCGCGTCCAGCTCGGTGCGTTTTCTGTCAAGGCGAATGCCGATACCATGCTCAAAAAAGTCAAGGCGGCTGGCTTCACCGATGCTTTTATCAAATACAGCGACTAACACACCGCGTAATGCCTACTGAGAGATTCGTCTTTCGGTAGGCATTATTTTTTTGCTGTTTTTTCGTTCATTCGGCCGCTTTCTGTCCTGGGACTAGTAGAGGGTGATGATTGATAGGTTCCCTCGGAAAGAGGTCGAGATAATGAAAGTGACAAAGTTGGATGACGTTGATTCCATTCAATACAAATCTGAGAAGCCCACTGAATCAGCGCTTAAGAATGAGCATGATTATTTGGCAGCAGAAAAACTTACAAAGAAGCTCTTAGAAAATGGCCTTATTACCCAGACTGAATTTGAAAAAATCATGGCTAAAAACCGGGAAACCTTCACCCCGCTTTTAGCGGAGATTATGTCATAAATGACTTGCTAAATATTGCTTTTAGAGTGATGTATAGTACGGAAGGAAAGGAGGTTGAGACAATGAAACGGATAACAAAGATTGAAGCAGACGAAAAGCTGCAGAAAAAACTACGCGTCGCAGCCTATGCTCGCGTTTCAACAGATAGTCGCGAACAACTCGTCAGCTTGGAAGCTCAAAAAAGTCATTATGAAACCAGCATCAAAAGCAATCCCAACTGGGAGTACGTCGGACTATATTATGATGAAGGCGTTTCAGGCACACGCATGGCCAAGCGTGATGGACTTAGCAAGATGCTTGATGACTGTGAAGCCGGTAAGATTGATTTCATCATTATCAAATCCATCAGTCGTTTTGCCAGAAACACTACAGAGTGCCTTGAAGCGGTTAGAAAGCTTATAAAGCTAAAAGTGTTCATTTACTTCGAGAAGGAAAATATCAACACCGGCGATATGGAGAATGAGCTGCTGCTCACAATTTTTAGCAGCCTTGCGGAAAGTGAGTCGGTTTCCCTATCAGAGAATGAAAAATGGTCCATTGAGAAGAGATTCCAAAACGGAACATACGTTGTTGCTTATCCGCCATACGGTTACAAAAATGAAGATGGCTTGATGGTGATCGATGAAAATGAGGTCGACGTAGTCAGATGCATTTTTTCAGAGTGTTTAGCTGGTAAAGGTGGACATCTAATCGCTAGAGCTCTTAATGATAAAGGCATCCCAACCAGGAAAAAAAGAGAATGGACATCGGGGACAGTGCTCTCGATTCTTCGGAACGAAAAGTATAAAGGCGATGTGCTTTTCCAAAAAACATTTACTGATGACACGTTCGCAAGGCACATCAATAATGGTGAGAAGAACCAGTACTATATTGCTGAGCATCACGAAGCAATTATTACTGCTGAAGATTTTGATTTAGTACAGACGATGATTAAAAGGCGCTCCAATGAGATGAAAATACAGACAGGTGAAGGAAAGTATCAAAATCGGTACCCGTTTTCTGGCAAGATAATTTGCGGCGAATGTGGTGCCACATGGAAAAGAAGAACACATACTAAATCAAAAGTCAAATACTTCGCTTATGCGTGTAAAACTCATATTAAAAGAGTGGACCAGTGCAGCATGCAATTCATCCGCGAAAGAAATATTGAAGTAGCTTTTTTGAATATGATCAACAAGCTGGTATTTTCTAAGAAAGTGTTATTGCAGCCGCTACTGGCAAGCCTAAAAGACCTCAACCAGGGAGAGGCGCTGGCGCGACTTGATAAATTGGATGTGGTTCTTGAAGACAATTTGAACAAGAGGCAAAAGATAACGGAGCTGTTTGCTAAGGAATATCTTGAAACTGCGGTTTTCAATGAGCAGAACTCAGGTCTCCTTGCTGAGGCTAAACAGATCAGTGATGAAAAAGAAACACTTTATGCTTCGCTCGCTCATGAGCACGAGCACCTGGAAGCCCTCAATAAACTCATCAAGTACATCAATAGCATAGGTATTCTTAGAGAATTCGATGAAGCTGCGTTTGAGGAGCATGTGAAGTACATTATCGTGTTTAAAAGATTTGAAATTGGCTTTGTATTAAAGTGCAGATTAACATTAAGAGAAAGGATGTGAGACTATGGCAATACCATATGGATATAAAAATGAGAAAGGAAAAGCCGTTATAGATGAAGAACAAGCAGAGCAGGTTAGGATGATTTTCAAGGGTTACTTGTCTGGTCTTGCCTACGTTGCAGCAGCTGAAGCGGTTGGACTAAAGCTTAATCACCCAAGTGTAAAGAGAATCCTGCAAAATGAACGTTACCTTGGTGACAAGTATTATCCGGCGATTATCGATCAGGAGACTTTTGAAAGAGCAGAAGCAGAACGGTTCAAACGGCAGCGTAAATTGGGCAGAATATTTCCCGATAAGCTGCAAGAAGAATGTAAACCAGCTACAAAATTTATCATGCCCAAAGCAGGAAAGATTTTCAATGATCCATTCAAGCAGGCTGAGTACGCTTACAGCTTGATCGAAAGTGAGGTGGAAAAGTGATTTCACTTGCGAGCAATGTAACCGTCATTCCGGCAAAGAAAACGGTAGGAACGCAAAAGGCAACCGACCAAAAGCAGAAAACAAGAGTTGCTGCTTACTGCCGGGTCAGTACGGACAGCGAAGAACAGGAAACGAGCTACGACGCACAAATTCTGCATTACACCTCATACATCGAAAATCATCCAGATTGGGTACTAGCTGGAATTTATGCGGATGATGGCATCTCAGGAATGAATGCGAAAAAGCGTGATGAGTTTCAGCGCATGATCAACGACTGCCATGACGGCATGATTGATATGGTGATTACCAAGTCCATCAGCCGATTCGCTAGGAACACGGTCGATTGTCTGAATTACACCAGAGCCCTAAAGAACAAGAACATCGGCGTTTATTTCGAGAAGGAAAATATCAACACGCTAGATGCCAAGGGTGAGGTGCTGATGACCATCATGGCCTCCCTCGCGCAGCAGGAAAGCGAATCCTTATCGGCTAACGTTCGCTTAGGTCTACAGTTCCGCTACCAACAAGGCAAAGTACAGGTCAACCACAACTGGTTCTTAGGCTATACAAAGGATGAAGATGGGCACCTCATCATTGATCAAGAGCAGGCGGAAGTCGTAAAACGAATCTACCGTGAGTACTTAAGTGGCAATAGTTTTTTAAAGATTAAAAGATCACTTGAAGCCGATGGCATTCTAAACGGAGCAGGACGAGCAAAATGGCATGAAACCAACATCAAGCAGATCCTAACCAACGAGAAATACATCGGCGACGCATTGCTTCAAAAGACCTATACAGTGGATATTCTTGAAAAGAAGCGTGAAGCCAATAAAGGTCAGGTCCCCAAGTACTATGTTGAGGGTAGCCATGAAGGTATTATTCCAAAAGACATCTTTTTAAAGGCCCAGGAGGAAATTGCAAGACGCGCAAACCTCACAAAAGGCGCTACACAGCACAAACGAGTCTACAGTGGCCGATATGCACTTTCTGGGATGGTATTTTGCGCGCATTGCGGGGATATCTACCGCCGAATCAAATGGAATAACCGAGGTTGTAAGTCTACGGTTTGGCGCTGCGTCAGCAGAGTTGATAAAGACGGACCTGATTGCACTGCAAGGACAGTACGAGAAGAACATCTTCATGAAGTGGCGGTTGCAGCAATCAACGGAGCGTTTCGTGAAAAAGAAAACATCCTGCCGCTTTTAATTGAAAATATTGAAAGTAACCTTGAAGAAAATACTGATGATCGCATTAAAGAGGTTGATGAGCAAATAAAAACACTCCAGCAGGAGCTTTTAGCAACAGCCAGTAACAAGAACGCTGGCGATGAGCTTGGTATGGAAGTAAGAAGGCTTCGCGAGGAGAAGCAGGCTATCCAGGCTGAGGGTGCTTCACGCCAAGATCGGAAGAAACGGATCGATGAACTTATTTCGTTTCTCGAAGAGCTACCTTGCGAACTTACCGAATACGATGAGCAATTTGTAAGGACGCTCATAGATAAGATAATCGTCTTTGATAACCATTTTATTGTGGAATTTAAGTCTGGAATCGAGATCGAAATAAACGAATAATCTGTAACATAATTCTACCTGCAGCTCTCTTACTGAGTTGCGGGTATTCTTCTTGTAAATATTTCATTGTTGTTTGAAACCAAATGGTTTATAATGTTTTTAATAAGGCATGGAGGGACTATTATGAAAACCTCGGACATGATACGACAGCTATGTGAACAAATGAATATCAGTGTCTCCGAATTGGCTAGACGCCTAGGTCAGTCGCCACAGAACTTCGGGAAGAAGCTGAAGCGTGAAACGATAACCTTAGAAGAGCTTAAGGCCATAGCAGATGTTATGGATGTTAAGTTTGAGCAGACTTTCATTCTGCCTGATGGTAACGAAATAAAAACCGGAAACGAGTAAAGGAGGCGGTCTAATATGATGATTAGCCCGGAAGGATACTATGAACAGTATCTCAAAGGAAAAACGAGAGAGCAGATTATGAGCGCTATTCGTGGTCTTAAGCAAGAAATAGGCCGTCTTAAAAATACAATGGAAAACCCAGACTATGGCCAAAAAGAAATTATGCATCCCAGTGAAGACACCCGCCTTCACTGGACTCGGGAGTATTTGGAAAAAGCCAAGCAAGCCTATGCTGAGGCGGGTGGAATGTATACTTTATCAAAACCAGAAGAAAAGGCTGCTGACGTTGATTCAAACATGGATTTCATCAACAAGATTACTTTTAGCATTGGCGGTTTCTTCGGTGGCTACCGTACTTATGTTGTGGATCTATCAGATGGATTGAGAGCCTACACAAAATTATGGGAAGACGAAGAACCACTCGCTCTGATGGATATTGATAACGAGGAACCCTACACAAGAGATGCTTTCATAGCCGCCCTTATGGATCTTCACATCGGTGAATGGCGCAGACGATATTCAACTAAGCGCTTCGGATACACAGTGTGTGATGGTACACAGTGGGAGCTGGAGTTTGAATATAACAATGAACATAAACCGGTAAGAATCGATGGTGACAACTCATACCCTTATAACTTCAACAAGTTCCAGATGTTATTTGGCATTGATGAAACTGATGAAAACGAAGATGAGTAAATTTGGTTTAAGAAGGAGGTTCAACTTTGGACATAAACAATTTGCAAGCTCTATCGTATGAGGAGCTGCGTGCTGTATATAGGAGCTTCCTACATAGCCAGAACATTTCAAAATTAACAATCAGTACTGCTTATGCGGACACCTTTTACCTTTGGAGGAAAGGGAGCAAAGACTTATTCTGGAATGCAGTGAACGCTACAGATTTTGAGGATGAGGCGAGGAATGCATTAATAAAAGCTCTTTCTGAGAATTCGACTGGTAACGTTAAATCACTTATTGGGAGCTATTTATCGCATCTTAGAAGATTCCGTTTATTTTTAGCTTCTGACGGAACGGCTAATCCAGTTGCGCCTAAGCAGGAGAAGACTGCAAAACCTGTGCCTACACGCAAGAAGAAAGCGGATGTCGATGTTCCTGTACCATCAATCGAGCAGGTTGAGTTTTATCTTGAAAAGTGGGATGGCCTTGAGAACTACCATCTGCAGGAGGATGCACTTAATAAACTGTTCTTTAAGTTATGTCCGAATAATGCAGACGTCACTGATATTCTTTTAAAGGCATCAACACTTAACAACTTTTACAGCACGAATATTTTTTCGATATATCCGGTGGCTAAGCATATCTGCTCTCTGGATATTGATGCGAGACTTAAAGCCGGAGATGGTTCACTGGTTGGAGAAATCCAATATGTAACAATCGGTGAGACACTGAAGAATTTTTACTCCTTTGCCACAAAATATTGTAGCCATCACAATCCGCTCGACTACCCGATTTATGATAGCTACGTTGATGAAGTGCTTCGCTATTTTAGAAATCGAGATAGCTTCTCGAATTTTCAAGATGGAGATTTAAAGGACTATGTTAAATTTAAAAGCATTCTAATTGCTTTCCGTGACTTCTATGGCTTGGATAAATATAACCTGAAACAAATTGACCAGTATGTTTGGCAGCTTGGGAAAGAGTATTTCCCAAAGAATTACGGAAAGAAAAAACCAGGAGGCAAGTCGATATGAAGATTCATTATTTCCAGAGATACCATGAGAAAGAAAATGTTGCTACAGCAAATACTATGCTTCTTTTGTCTCGCCTTTATTCGTTTTCTTCTGAGAAGTTCTTCCGACTCTTAAAGTCTGAGTTCTTTTCAGATACGTTTGAACCAGAAATAGTATTCAATTTGCAAGAGAAGAGCGTGGAGAGCATACCGGACGCAACAATTACACAAGAAAGCTTTAAAATTGTTGTAGAAACAAAAATGTCTGACTGGTTTTATTCAACTCAGCTGCTAAAACATTTGAAGTCCTTTAGCGATGAAAAATATAAAGTGATGATTACCCTAGCTCCTGTGTTGATGAACTTAGAAAAAAAGAAAGAATTTGAAAAACAGCTAAAGGAATATAACGCAACCCAGACATATCCAGTAATGCACATTAACACTACTTTTGAAGAATTAGCAAATGCGATACAGGAAGTAATTGATGATAGGGATTATGAAATGCAGGAGGTTCTAGATGACTATCTGAATTACTGCTACAAAGATAAACTCATCATTGTTTCAGATTCATGGAAGCGCATGAGAGTTCAGCTCGCAGGTACAACATTCGTTTTTAATATTAATGAAAGCCTCTATTACGATAACATTGATCGTGGCTTTAGCGCTCACGATTATTTGGGGTTATACAAAGAAAAAAGTGTGAGGGCCATTGGGAAAATCATTGCAATCATAACAGCAGTAACAACGGCAACCGGCCTTGAATATAAAGCTGAACTTGGAGATGTTACGGATGAAAGAAAGCAACAAATAAAACGTGCCATAGATGATGGGAAAAATTATGGCTATGTGCTAGAGGCTACTAGATACTTTTTTGTAGATAAATTTTATGAGACTGACTTTAAGAAAATAACGCCAAGAGCACCAAGGGGCTCACGAGTATTCGATTTAACGCAGATCCTTGAAACGGAACAGCTTCCTGAAACACAGGAAATTGCTGGTCTACTTGCTTCAAAGACATGGAGCTAATAATGTGGAGCTTTGTATGTTGTGCTGGAGACCATAATATCATCGCGAAAATTACAAGTACTGTTAAAGAGGAAGAAAAGTTGAAAGGAGATCCGCATCAACACCGGATTTTAAATTCCGCATTGAAGTTGTATTCGAAAATCATGATTTTTTGTACCACGTCAAATCTTGTTACGGAGGAACAACATGGGAGAAATTGTAAACATTAATCATTCTAATGAGGTTGAGGTCGTTAGAACAGAAAATGATTTAATGGAACTTACAGTGGGAATGCTGTTGGATGCGCGTGCTACTATTTACAGTGGGAAAACATTAAGCGTACCAATTACAGAGCTATCGACTTTAGGAGCTGGCGTGTCATCACTTATTCCAGCATTGAACACTGTCACACAGACAACCACATTTGCCACAGAGGGCTTATATCAATTAGCTAATGCAGGCGTTGGTGACGTTCTGAAGATTGCGAAAAATGGTAATTTCTGGGGAGCTTTCAAGACTGCGGATGGTGCATCAAAATTTGCACAGCTTCAAGCAGCAGGACCATTGTCTGCTACAACTACAACAGCGGCCGCAATTAACCCAGCCATAATGTTAATGGCAGTAGCGCTCTTCTCGATTGAAAAAGAGCTGGGTAATATTGCAGAAATGGAAAAGCAGATTTTATCATTCCTTGAAGTTGAAAAGGAAGCAGAAATCGAAGCTGATGTAGAAACCTTGATGAATATCGTCACAAAGTATAAGCTCAACTGGGATAATGAGCATTTCGTTGCTAGTAACCATAAGCTTGTATTGGATATTCAAAGAACCGCCAGAAAGAATATGAACGCATATCAGAAGAAGGTTAATGAGGTCCTTAAAGCGAAACAGTTCATTGTCGCTCAGAATAAAGTGAATTCAACATTGGCTGACTTAGAGAAGAAGTTCAAATATTATAGATTATCGCTTTACACATTCTCGTTGGCATCACTTATGGAAATAATGCTAAGCGCTAATTTTAAAGAAGAATACATCTCAGGCATTAAAGATGAGATAAGAGAAATGTCACAAACCTATAGGGATTTATTTGGAGAGTGTTCTGTTCGTCTTGAAAAGATGGGGAACTCCGCGCTGGAAGCAAATGTGGTAAAAGGATTAGGTACCGCAGGCGAAGCTATTGGAAAGTTCATCGGGAATATTCCACTTGTGAAGAAGGGACCGGTTGATGAGTTTCTTCAAGATAAAGGCGCTCATTTAAAAAGCGATGCTATCGTAATGGAAAAGAAATCTGTCGGGGCGTTTGCAGCAATAGGCAATCCGGGCACAGGCATGCTTGTTGAAAAAATGCAGGATATGGTTCAGATCTATAACCATACTTCGCAGATATGCTTTGATAAAGAAAAGATTTATTTAGTGGCTAATTAGGGGTAAGGTACAAAAATAGAGCTATCATTAAATGGCTTGTGGAGCGGTTCCCAGATGCTGACAGGAATATATAGCGTACTTCCTGTCGTGTCGAGCCATTTGCATGATGGCATAACATCAATATCAACGTCTCAACCTATAAGCGTGGACATGTTTCCACAAACGTAAGATTTGAGATTTCCCGAATGACATCAGTTGGTCAAACTCCGGCCACGTGGAGTGCTTGATAGTGCTATATTTGGGTTGATTGAAATTCTTGATATAAGCGGGCTTGAGAAGGGGATGTTCTTTTTATGTTTGAAAGTGTATAGGGAATTTATTTGATTAATTAGGCAATGGCATCTGCCAAATTGGTGGGTGCTTTTTTAGTGCTAGAAATGTTTCAGAGTCATAGTTAATTGTCGAATTATGCGATAAGTATTTTGCAAAATTAGCAGGATTTAACACTATTTCTGGAGAATTATAACTATCAGGAAGGGGTGGATTAAATGAATAAAGATAAATGGGAATTCTACCAAGATTCTAGCTCAGAATGGCGTTGGAGAAGAATTGCTTCAAATGGAAAAATTGTAGGTGCTTCGTCACAAGGATATAAAAATGAGCAGATTGTATTGCAAATGCTAGAAGAAATGGATATGTGGGTTGAGCTTGAACTGCGTCGGCTTGATGTCAACTCGTTCTCACTATACTAAAATATTTTAATTGAATGATCGAAAAAATGCGGGGGTATGAAACAATGGCAAAAGGGTTTAAATGTCCCAGTTGTGGAGTGCAAAAGTGTGAAGACCTTGGTTCTCACCTGTATTGTCCAGACTGTAAATCAATTTTTTGGGATTTAAATAATTCCAAATTTGAAGGCGGTAAAGGGAAAGGCAATACGTGCCATCATTGTGGTAAATTTACACTCCATAATATAACCAATATGGATACAGATAGTGTTATAATAAAAATTTTCAGATGTTCTACTTGTCACGCTGTTTTAATTAAAAAAGAATCGATTAATAAAGATTAGAATAATATTTTGTGACTCCCGCTACCATGAAACCAAAATCTATTTATATTAAGATCATTATTTGCATAG
>NZ_JCAIJG010000159.1:0-3379 GCF_059735615.1 Desulfosporosinus sp. Tol-M2 | reverse complement strand
TTTGGACTTAAGAGCCTAATGCATGAAATATATAAGGATATGCCCTAGCTTCGACTATGGATTATGCTAAAAATCTCATGGACAAATTAAATTAAAATCTATACACTTTTCATTCAACTCATAATCACCGACAGACGGAGGTTGACTCAGGGAATAAGTTATTATTCTTTTTGTTCTGTAATAACAGGGTTAGTATAAAAACTTTCATTGCTTTGATAAGTTGAGATGTTCAATATAATCAGTAGTACGGTTATCGCAGCAATGGAAATCAAAATAATTACAACTACTTTCCAGATACGGCGACTCCGCCTATTTTTCTCAGCTAACAGTGCATTGAGTTGTTCCAGCTTCTGTGCGATGATATTTTTATCCTCAGATGGCTCCACTGTATCACCAAGAAGTGCGCTTACCGATGTCTGCATACTACATATTCTCTCAGATTTCGGTAACACGCTGATAGGCCGGACATCGCTCGCGCACTCGCTCATCCGGTCTATCGTGGTGGCGGGTTCCCGAGGTTCCCACAAAGTGGGAATTTGGGCATCAGCCGGGAACACGGCTGTTGTACTAAACCGCTGCGCGGTGGCTTTCTTTAGGCCCAAATAATAATTGAGACATGATATCATTCTTTTGCTCACCTAATTTACTTTGGAAAGGATGATATTCATGCCTCAAACTTCTCGTACTCTTTCACCCCATCTTCAGAAAATGAAGCTCGAAATGGAGCTTCGCGGTTTATCTCCTCAAACCCTGCGACATTACCTTTCCCGCTTAAGACTCCTGGAAAAATATTTTAATAAGCCAGCCTTTAACGTCTCACCCGACGAACTCAAACAATATCTTTATTATCGCATCAAATCCGGTATCAGTTACAGCAGTAGAGTCGCAATCAGCAACTCTAGAATAAAATCGTTTGACGGAAAATCGGTTAGTTTTTCATGGAAGGAATATAAGGACGGCAATAAATCTAAAGTCATGACTCTTGGGGCTGAGGAATCTTCAAGAAGGTTTCTTCTGCATGTTCTTCCTACCCGCTTTACAAAGATTAGACATTATGGCATTCTATGCAGCCGTAATATTAGTTCTAAGCTTTCAAAATGTATGACGCTCGCTGGAAAGAGTCCTTTTCGACTTACTGCTAAGAAATACACCAAAACCGGTCGTTCTTGTGGAAGTCAAAATATTATTATGTTTTTCCCGAAACATTCTTGTTCAGATCCTTGATCATCTGGGAACTAAATATTTTTAAAAGCGACCCATTTGGGGAGGGGGAAAGTCTACCCATTTGAGGTTTCTACAGATATCAAAAGCACTCTAAGTAATTATTTCGTTTGTTATATCCTAGCTTATTGAGTTTTATCCTTGAGTGAGAAAGTTTGAATTCCCATATACCCCTAATGCCGTCCAGCAGCGGTTCAGTACAACATGAGATTCATGATGTTCTATGCGTTTAAAACTAAATATTATTCTTTAAGCCACTGATTCTCATCATTGGCTTTTTCTTTGTATATGAACATCATAAATCTCTAGAAGTTAGGTGATGTGCCTGGCGGCCCCAATCAAAATCCACGAAATATGATGATGGTTTTTGCCCTGACTTCTTGGTTCAATATATTCGTGTTCATACAGTTCTCTGATATCCAGAAAACAGAAATCTCTTGTAAACTCATCCTTAGTACAAAAGTGAAGAAACTTTTCTTTTTGGAACGAGTGAGGATCGTCTAAACAACGTTCCCCCTTTCCGTATTCCTCCGGATCATTCACTGATAAACTATTCATAAACAACCAGCCCTGTGGTTTCATCAAATTGGATATCGTATTCCTAAATTTTTCTCGTTCCTCGAATCGTAGAACTTGATATAGATTTGAAGCAAAAACTATGTCAAATTTTGTCATGCTAATATCTGTAAAATCACAGCATATAAACGAAATATTTTGCTCACCTGTCAAAGAACTGTTAGCAATTTCTATACCTTTCTGTGACATGTCTACACCTATTACATTACGGTCAATATGTTTACCCAAGAAAATTGAATCACGACCGTATCCGCAACCGATATCAATTATGTCTAAACTCTTTCGATTCGGAAAGTGCTCAAGTATTATATTCGTAGCGATAACTGCTAATTCACTAGGTTCATTTCCCCATACCTGTTCATTGCTCTCATATTTTTTATCCCAATACATTTCTAACTACCCCCAAAATTAGTCAGTCATTTCACCGTCACGGTAGACGCGCCGGTTACCCGGCGCACCCCGCACAGATCTTATCCCGCAAAATACGGCATCCCGACTAATTGTCACAAGCCCTCATATCAAGCCCTTCTTTTACAAAAATGGGGGGATAATATTTACTGGCTTAACCCATATAACTGCCTGATTAACGCCTCATCATCTTCCCATTTAAGATATGCAGTTTCGCCGGATAGCAACGGGTTCAATTTTGAAGTAGCTTTCATGATAGCCTCTTTTTTCATTTCAGTATCAGCATTCGCATAGATCTTATGACAAGCAAGTCATAAGATCTACGCAAGGGCTGATTCAGAACTCAAACGTAAGGCATTGGAAAATGCCTATCCGGAACTTGTAGATTCCAATCTGCCAGACTGGAATGAAGACAGTGACCTGATGGAATGGCTGTCAGAGCTATAACAGTTATTAGCAGAATACTATGCAAAGTAAAGTTGGGTAGAATACCGTATTTTCAAGGGAAAAATACTTCTTTCTTTGCATAGTGTCCTACTTTGCATAGTGTGGGCTATGCTAAGCTTTGCATAGTGACCCTTGCGGACAACCGGTTACCGGGTGTTTAACCATTCCATTGATGTCCAAAACGCCTGCTTTTAGCCATTTCTTGATCAGTCTTAGAAATGCTTTATCTTTTATGCGCAATTCCAGCATTCGGATGAGCCAATCATGATCAATAGCATCAAAGAAGCCACGGATGTCTGCTTCCACAATGTAGCTATACTTTCCAAAGTTCAGTGAATATTACGGTTTTGTAGAGCCACTATTCCGGTCGTGACTGAGCCACGTCACCGGAAAAACAGAGCCACCCTTCCGGGGAGAGAGCCATCAACCACTCGGCTAGGAGAATGCTACTCTTTAATCGTTCAATTCCAGCAATAAGATGCGCGCAGGATAAGAAAACAGCGGTGTAGCCGAGGCTGTGGAGAGTGTGGACAAGCTCTTTTAAGAATGGCCCCAAAGTGCTTGTCCAAGCCTTGTGGTCAACCTGAAGCGACTAAGCGTAGGGTTGTCCACAAGGTGGCACTATCCACAGTCCCCTGTAGTGAAGATAGGCGTTCTACACCGGTCTTTAGATTATCCGGCACTAGGATCCGAGTAACACCTCCAAAGTACTTGTAAGCATTGATAT
>NZ_JCAIJG010000202.1:0-1444 GCF_059735615.1 Desulfosporosinus sp. Tol-M2 | reverse complement strand
GTTAAAACCGGGGGCTTGCAGCTAGAATCATCGGAGATGCTTCTGCTACCATAGGCTGGTTGGCGGCAGCCCTGAAGGCAATGTTTTTCGCAGCATTTGTGTCAGCAGGTTCGGTGTGGCCGCACGCCCTACACCAAAAGAGGTTTCTGGTTTTCCGGTTTTTCCGGTCAACCTATCCACAGGCCGAGCATCCCTGGCTCGTGTATGCCGGATCAACTAAGACCACCGGCACTCCTGCTCGTGCGGCCTTATAGGAAATAAACTCCCGAAGCTGAGCGAATGCCCATTTCGCGTGCCGGTCGCGTTGGGCTCGTCTAACCGTTGTTCTCTCCCGGATGCCCGTGAGGTCTTCCAGAGCAATGCCCCGAGAGGTGTCTTTGGCGAGCGCGACAAGGGTTTTGGAAACGATATGGTTCACATTCTTCTTGAATCGGTTCTCACCGTTCGAGAGTTTCTTGAGCCTGCGTTTCGCGGATCGTGTTCCTACTTGCTGGAGGGTCCGTTTTCGGTCTAGATACCACTGGCGTACCTGTTCGCAGGCGGTTCCCGGAACCTGAACGCCATCGCTGGTTGCGGCAATGTTCACGATCCCGAGATCGACCCCCAGATACGATTCTGCCTCATACTGGGGTTCTTCGGGTACTTCAACCGAGATAGCTAAGTAAAACCGATTCTTCGTCCGGTCATAACAGAGATCTGCTTCCCTGGTGTCGGGGAACGAGTACCGGGTCTGGAGAGGAACCTTCATGCGTCCGTTTGGGGTCCAGACCGAAACAGAGGTACCCTGAATCGAGTAGATCCGGCTGTCATACGCGATCGCACCCCGGGTACGATAGGTGTGGAGCGTGAGTTCTTCTCTCTTCTTGATGCTGGTCTGATAACTATCCGCAACCTTTCTACACGCGAGGATGGTGATCTGTGCCCCGAGGCTATGCTCGGAACGGATAGACCGGTACATCTGTTTTTGTAACTCGAATCGGTTAAACACCTTGTTCTGAAACGCAAACTCAGAGATGCTGTTACATGCCGAGTTGACTGCCTTCATGGTTGCCAGAAGGATCTCCTTCTGGTCTTGCGTGGGAAGGAGCTTTACCCGGATAGTTTTCAGCATCAATAGTATTATTAGTGAGCAATCCATAAATACCTTGTGGTATTAACGCATGACTGAAAAAAAGAAGGCTTCGTCCGCAGTATATTCTCTCAATTATCACGTTGTATGGTGTACGAAATACCGGCGGAAGGTGTTGGTGGACGCTAGCTCAAAATCTGCTGAATCAATCCTGAAAACCATTTGCGATACGAGAAACTGGGATATCCTCGAGCTCGTTGTGATGGAGGATCATATCCACCTCTTCCTGTCTGCATCGCCGTCCGAGTCGCCTACCGCCATTGTCAAAATTCTTAAGGGCGTCTCCGCAAAACAGTTGTTTGCCCAACATCCCGA
>NZ_JCAIJG010000124.1:0-1728 GCF_059735615.1 Desulfosporosinus sp. Tol-M2 | reverse complement strand
TATGTAATTATCCTCAAAAGCAATAAACAAAAAACAAGCTTTTCACGAAAAGTTTAGTAAAAACAATAAGCTATGCGACATCGAATTGGCTGGGAATTTCCTTTTTCTTTACTCGAAGTATGGTCGACATGATTCGAATACCTTTTGCCGTGGGTCTGTAGCGAAACGAACGAGGGATTTTCGCGATTAACCCGTGAGCTCTCAGCTTTGCCAGAAGCCGAGTTGTTTTACCGACTAGGCGGGGGTCATTCTGCATGTTGCGCGGATAAATAACCCCTCGAATATCAGCATTGCTGAATCCTTTAATGTGATTTTTTCCGTCGAGAACGGCGGCAAAAGTTGTCGTTGCTTCTTGAGAAAGCAGGTTGAAACCGGTATACCTTCGCTTATTCTTTGTAATAGGAGCACTAAGCTTTTCCACTTCTTCAAGGCATTCACCTGTCAGATTTGCGGCATGAAGCGCATCCCAATACCGGATGTTGGCACTTTGAGATACTTGGGCGTAGCGATAAAGATTCACGACGGACTTACCCATCGGCGCCCATTTCATGGTCTTTTCATCTTTATTTGTAACTTCTTTAAGGATTTTAAACTGTTGATAGTGGTCTCAATTCTAAGTACGCTACACTTATCATACATCTTCAGACTGTTTTTCTTCATCTTGTGCTTAATTCGTAGACCTTGCGGCCTACGGTTCTTATCGGAGACTATTTCTCCTGAAAATGCATGATGCATTTTGCGTCCAAGAAAGATCATAACATCGTCACAAGAAAATGAGATTAAGGCATGTTCAACCAAATCATGATAGATTCGCGCTAAGGCGTCTCGGCTCTCGAACATGACATCTGTCGCATACTCACACTGTTCCACACACCAATAATATCCCACGGAAAAGATAGCTTCGATCCGTTTCAGAAACGGATGAATACGATGGGCCAATGCATCAAACGTTCGTGACAGTTTGCGCTCTATAAACCCATTAAACAATTCCTGAGCCCGTTCCAGGTTGTCGATTTGAAGAAAACAATTGTCATAGCGTTGATACCCAATCCCCTCTTGGTCCAGCAGCTTAGCTAAATGCTCTCGGCCATTGATGTATATTTGTATTTCAAAAGGAAACCAGGTTTGAAGTTTGATGTGCATGAACCCAAATTCCTTGTCAATGTAGTAAAAATAAAGATAGAGACATTTGCGTTTCTTATTTCGTAGCTCGATCTTGTGGGTTTCGTGATTCTTGTAGGACTCCAATGCTGTACAAAGCTCGACGGTAGCAATGACACAAACAAGGCCTTCCTGCACAGGGTTTCTCTTCAAAACTTCTTGTGCGGTTCCTTCTTTGGAAGTCTTAGGGGAATTCAGGTAGATATAAGGGCGTCCAAGAGACTCAGCCATCATACGTGCATGCTCTTTGATTTGTGAGGTAATCGATTGAGCATAAGCACTATAGTCTTTAAGCAATACATTTTCCGTACTTAGAAAATGTGATTGCCCTGATTGACTAAAGAACTGGCGAAGATGTCCTTTAAATATGATTCGATCAAAACCGTGCAGAATTCCCTTGATTTGATCGTGATAATTATTTATACTCTTCATATAGCCGTTACCTCGCATTCAGTGTTTTACCACTGCCCATTATATCATCCGATATCTTGGGACTGGCAATTTAGTTGCCGATTTATTGAGGAACGGCTATTTTATTTTTATTGTCTGCAGCTTTGCTGCGGTATG